>JAKSBK010000296.1 GCA_022361155.1 Pseudomonadota bacterium | reverse complement strand
TATTCGACGATCCTGGTGACGACGCCGGCTCCGACGGTGCGGCCGCCCTCGCGGATGGCGAAGCGTTGTTGTTCTTCGAGCGCCACTTTGCTGATCAGCTCGACGGTCATTTTCACGTTGTCGCCGGGCATGACCATCTTGACCTCGTCCGGTAGCTTGATCGTGCCCGTCACATCCGTCGTTCGCATGTAGAACTGCGGCCGGTAGTTCGTGAAGAACGGCTTGTGGCGTCCCCCTTCTTCCTTCTTCAGGACGTACACCTCGCCCTCGAACTTCTGGTGCGTCCTGACCGTCCCGGGAGCTACCAGCACCTGACCTCGCTCCACTTCGTCCTTTTCAATGCCACGAAGCAGACAGCCGATATTGTCACCCGCCTGACCTTCGTCCAGCAGCTTACGGAACATCTCCACCCCAGTCACCACCGATTTCTGCGGGTCGCGAAAACCCAGAATCTCGACTTCATCCCCTACATGCACCTTGCCCCGCTCCACGCGACCCGTCACCACCGTGCCGCGGCCCTTGATCGAAAACACATCCTCGATCGCCATCAAAAACGGCTTGTCCACGTCCCTCACCGGCTCCGGAATCCACTCGTCGCACTTGCTCACCAGCTCCAGCACCGCGCTCATCCCCTCCTGCTTGCCCTCCAGCGCCTGCAACGCCGAGCCCCGCACCACCGGAATATCGTCGCCGTCGAAGTCGTACTTGCTCAAAAGCTCCCGCACCTCCATCTCCACCAAGTCCAGCAGGTCCGGGTCGTCGACCGCGTCCACCTTGTTCAAGAACACCACCATCGTGGGAACGCCCACCTGCCTCGCCAACAGCACGTGCTCCTTGGTCTGCGGCATCGGGCCGTCGAGCGCGCTTACCACCAGAATCGCACCGTCCATCTGCGCAGCCCCCGTGATCATGTTCTTGATGTAGTCCGCATGCCCAGGACAATCGACATGCGCGTAATGACGTGCCTCGCTCTCGTACTCCACGTGGCTGACCGCTATCGTCACGATCTTCGAAGCATCACGCACCGTGCCGCCCTTGGCGATGTCCGCATACGACACCGCCTTCGCTCCCCCCTTGTCCGCCAACACCTTCGTGATCGCAGCCGTCAGCGTCGTCTTGCCGTGATCGATGTGACCAATCGTACCAACGTTCACATGAGGTTTGGTCCTAACGAACTTTTCCTTCGCCATCGTGTGATCTCCCTTACAACCAATCGGACTCTCAGGCGCCCTTTACCTTGGCCACGATCTCCTCGGATATGCTGCTTGGCACGGGTTCGTAGCGGTGGAACTGCATCGTGTAGCTAGCCCTCCCCTGAGTCTTGCTCCGCAGATCGGTAGCGTAGCCGAACATCGTGGCCAGCGGCACCTCAGCCGTCACGACCTGCACATTGCCGCGCGGGTTCATCCCGGTGACCCGGCCGCGACGCGAGTTGAGGTCTCCGATCACATCGCCCATGTAGTCCTCTGGCACGACGACCTCAACGGAGAACACGGGCTCGAGCAGCTGCAGGCCGGCCCGCCTGGCGGCGTCCTGAAAGGCCATGGAAGCCGCGACCTCGAAAGCCGGGCCGGACGAATCCACGTCGTGGTAGGAGCCGTCGTAAAGCACGGCCTGGACGTCGATCACCGGATAGCCGGCCAACACGCCTCGCTGCATGGCTTCGCGCACACCTTTCTCCACCGAGGGGATGAACTCCTTTGGAATCACACCGCCGACGATCTTGTTCGTGAACACGTAGCCTTCACCGGGCTCGCTGGGGCCGACCTCGAGCCAACAATGACCGTACATGCCATGTCCGCCGGTCTGCTTGATGTACTTGCCTTCGGACTTGACGGTCTGCGTGATGCTCTCGCGGTAGGCCACCTCGGGTTTTCCAACATTACAGTCGACCTTGAACTCTCGCTTCATGCGATCGACGATGATCTCCAAATGAAGCTCGCCCATGCCCGAGATGATCGTCTGACCGGTTTCGTCGTCCGTGTGGGCACGAAACGACGGATCCTCGACCCCGAGCTTTTGCAGGGTCTCTCCTAGCTTCTGTTGCTCCGCCTTCGTCTTGGGCTCCACCGCGACCGAGATGACCGGATCAGGAAACTCCATCCTCTCCAAGATGATCGGCTTCTTCTCCTCGCACAGGGTGTCGCCCGTGGTCGCGGTGCGCAAGCCTACCGCAGCGCAGATATTGCCGGCCTGGATCTCCTTGATCTCTTCGCGTTTGTTGGCGTGCATGAGCAGCAAGCGGCCGATGCGCTCGCGCCTCTGCTTGGTGGAATTGAGTACCGTGGTTCCGCTATTGATCGTTCCCGAGTAGACGCGCAGGAACGTCAATTGCCCGACGTACGGGTCGTTGATGATCTTGAACGCCAGCGCACTGAACGGCGCGTCATCGGAAGCCTGCCGCGTGTCGCGCTCGCCGGTGTCGGGATCGATCCCCTCGATAGCGAGAACCTCGACCGGCGAGGGTAGGTAGTTCACGACGGCATCCAGCAGCTGCTGCACGCCCTTGTTCTTGAACGCCGAGCCGCACAGCACGGGCACGTGTTTGAACTCGAGGGTCCCCTTGCGCAGCGCCGCAATAATCTGATCGCGAGTGAAGTCGGTATCGCCCTCGAGGTAGCGCTCCATCAGGGCATCGTCCACTTCGGCAACCGACTCGAGCAACAGCTCACGAGCCGCCTGGACCTCCTCGGAGAGCTCCTCGGGTATCCCGTGGACACTGAACTTGGCCCCTTTGGTGTCGTCAGCGAACTCGATCGCGGTCATGTCGATGAGGTCGATGACCCCGCGGTGCGCTTCCTCGAGGCCCAGTGGAAGCTGCACGGGCACGGGCTTCGCCCCCAACCGTTCCCGAATCGTGTCGACGGAACGAACGAAGTTGGCGCCCGCACGGTCCATCTTGTTCACGAAGCAGATGCGCGGCACCTTGTATTTGTCGGCTTGCCGCCAGACAGTTTCCGATTGGGGCTCGACCCCGGCCACGCCGTCAAACACCGCAACGGCCCCGTCGAGCACCCGCAGCGAGCGCTCCACCTCGATGGTAAAGTCCACGTGCCCGGGTGTATCGATGATGTTGATGCGGAAGCGCTGGTCCGAGAAGGGTCCAGCATCGCATTTCCACGAGCATGTCGTCGCCGCGGAGGTGATCGTAATGCCGCGCTCCTGCTCCTGCTCCATGTAGTCCATGGTCGCAGCGCCCTCGTGCACCTCGCCGATCTTGTAGTTCACCCCTGTGTAGTACAGAATGCGTTCAGTAGTCGTCGTCTTGCCCGCATCGATGTGGGCCATGATGCCGATGTTTCGAGTTCGCTCAAGTGGGTATTCGCGGGGCACGAGACTCTCCGTCCAAGACGACTCCGCGAGGCAACGCCGTTTTCGCTGCCCGGGACAGGCAAGGACGGGGCGCTCGCGTGGAAGCGTGACAGCGAGGGTCTAGGTTAGACCGTTGGGGTTGCTGCAGCAGGCACGCCCGCGCCGGCCACCACTCGCTGTGTATCGATCATCCGATGTTCGCTGCGTCTCCTTGCCGAGCGGTTTCCTGCGCGAAGGACCTGCCCGGACTGCGTTTTCAACAGGGCTCCTACCAACGGTAGTGAGCAAAGGCTCGGTTGGCGTCAGCCATTCGATGGGTGTCTTCTCGCTTCTTCACGGCCGCCCCGCGTCCCTGGGAGGCGTCCATCAGCTCTGCCGCAAGGCGCTCTACCATGGTTTTTTCACCGCGTGCACGTGCATACTGCACGACCCAGCGCAGCGCCAGCGCGGTGCGACGCTCCGGCCGGACCTCGACCGGCACCTGATAGGTTGCACCGCCCACGCGCCGGCTCTTGACCTCCACCTTGGGCTTGGCGTTGTCGATGGCCTTGCGAAACACCTCGATCGGCTCGGCTTTGTAGCGGGAACGAATCACGTCTAGTGCACGGTAGAGGATCCCCTCGGCGGTCGACTTCTTTCCGTCCCACATGAGAATGTTGGTGAACTTGGCCACCAGGCGGTCGCGGTACTTTGCGTCTGGGATGATCCTGCGTTTCGGGACTTCGCGGCGGCGGGCCATGTTCGGAAACCTCCCTCAGGGATGCTGCACCAGCTCGGCGCGCCTACTTCTTGGGGCGCTTGACGCCGTACTTGGAGCGGCGCTGGGTGCGGCTGGCCTTGTTGGTGTTCGAGGGGCCGGCAGCGCCCAGCGCGTCGAGCGAGCCTCGCACCACGTGGTAGCGCACGCCGGGCAGGTCCTTGACCCGGCCTCCGCGGATCAGGACCACGGAATGCTCCTGAAGGTTGTGGCCCTCACCGGGAATGTAGGTGGTAACCTCGAGGCCGTTCGACAGTCGCACGCGTGCGACCTTGCGCAAGGCCGAGTTGGGCTTCTTGGGGGTCGTCGTGTACACGCGCACGCAAACGCCGCGCTTTTGGGGACAGCCTCTGAGCGCCGGCGAGTCCGTTTTGGCGCGCTGGGCGACCCGGCCCCTGCGCACAAGCTGGTTGATGGTCGGCATGAACGTGGATTTACCCCAGATGGCGAGTCGGGCGCGTTGGTCCTATCCGGCGCGTTGGTCCTAAGGGCCCCCGGAAGCATAACTCGTGTGTCTCGGTGAGGACTGGGCGCCGCTGGCGAGGCGCGACGGCGAGGAGCATCGGGGATACTTCGAGGAGGAGCAACATAGCCAGCAGTGGTCAGAACCAGCGAAATGGATGAGCTATTCTTCCGGGGACCCCAAGCTCGGATCCCGAACGCCTGACGCGACGGCGCGCCAACGGGCTCCGCGCAAAACGGGCGGCAAAGATACCGATCAGCCCCGACCTGTCAAGCCGAGCGAACGCAAAAGCCCGCCCATAGCTGGCTACCTACAGCGAGAAGTGGCTGTGCAGCATGAAGCGTCCGGGGGCGAGCCCTAGCCCGAAAGGCGAACGTAGGCCTAGCCTGAGGTCGGGTGGCAACGGCCGGCGGCGGCGCTCCG
>JAKSBK010000295.1 GCA_022361155.1 Pseudomonadota bacterium | reverse complement strand
GTGGACGCGCTGTTTCCGATCGGCCGCGGTCAGAGGCAGCTGCTGATCGGAGACCGGGGCACGGGCAAATCAGCCGTGGCGCTCGATGCCGTCATCAACCAGCGCACAAGCGGCGTCAAGTGCGTCTACGCCATGATCGGTCAGAAGGCTTCGAGCGTGGTGGCCACGATCGCGACGCTCAAGAAACACGACGCACTGGGGCATACGGTCGTGCTCGTGGCGGGCGCCGACAGTCCCGCTGGCTTGCGTTACCTGGCTCCCTACGCCGCCTGCAGCATCGCGGAGTATTTTCGAGATCAGGGGCAGGACGCGCTTGTGGTCTTCGATGACCTGACCAGCCACGCCATCGCCTACCGTGAGCTGTCGTTGCTGCTGAGGCGCCCGCCGGGCCGTGAAGCGTATCCGGGCGACATCTTCTTCGTGCATTCGCGTTTACTGGAGCGCGCCACGCACCTTAGCGAGGCGCTGGGCGGCGGCTCGCTTACCGCGTTGCCGATCGTTGAAACCCAAGCCGGTCGCATCAGTGACTTCATCCCGACGAATCTGATTTCCATCACGGACGGGCAGCTCGTGTTCGACGCGATGGCGTTCCATCGCAACCTGAAGCCGGCCATCGACGTCGGCCTGTCGGTCTCGCGCGTGGGCGGGCGCACGCAGCTCGCCTCCATGCGGGCCGTCGCGGGCCGCTTGCGTCTGGACTCGGCGCGTTTCCGGGAGGTAGAGGCCTTCAGTCGCTTCGGAGCGCGCTTGGAGGAGGGGACTCAGAAGCTTCTGGTGCGCGGTGCGCGCATTCGCGAAGTGCTGCGGCAGCCGCCGGCCGCACCCTTGCCTTTGGGGGAGCAGGTAGCGGTACTGCTCGCCCTCGAGTCAGGCCTCTTCGATGCCGTGGAACCGGGAAAGGTGCGCGAGCAGGTACGCAAGCTGCGACAGCACCTGCGGCAACGCCATCCCGAGCTGCTCTTGGCATTCGAGCACGGTCGCGCCCCCAGCGAGGAGGATCGAGCGGCGGTGGCGGCGAGTCATGCGGAGCTCGGGACATGACGGATCTGCAAGGCGTCGAAAAGCGCATCAAGAGCGTGCAGACCGTGCGCAGCGTCGTTTCCACCATGCGCGCGCTGTCTGCAGTACAAATGCGCAATGCCGCAAGCGTGATCGAGGCGCTGCGCAGCTACGAGCGCCAGCTTGCGACGACCCTGGCGTGGCTGAGAAGCCCGGCCCTCACACCGCCCCCGTGTCGCAGTGTGGTGACCATCGCGCTCGGCACGGACCAGGGCTTGTGCGGGGCGCTGCCGCGGCGCGTCGTGCAGTGCGCTATCGCGCACGTGCGAGAGCAGGGTGAGCGCAGAGCGGGGCTCGTCGCAGTGGGGCTGCGCACGGCTGAGTTATTGGAAGCTCGTGGGGAGGCCACGCTGGCCGCCTTTGCCGCGCCCAGCTCCCTGCACGGGATCGACGGCCTGGTGGAGAGCCTTGCCGGTCTCATGCTGCCGGAGCTGGAGCGCGGCGGCTGGGACGGCATTGATGTCGTCTACACGCGGCAACAGAGCTCCGGCAGTGCACGGCCACAGGTCGTGCGCGTCTACCCGGTAGTGCGCCAGGCCCTCGCCGTGCCCAAAGAGGCGCTGCCGCGCCTGCCCCCGCACACCTATGCAAAGGAGCACGACACGGTGTTCCGACTGCTGGAGGAGTGGACCTACGTCGCGCTCTATCAGGCCGCGGTCGAGGCTCACGCCGCCGAACAGGCCGCGCGCCTGCGCACGACCGACGCAGCGACGCACAACGCAGACAACAAGCTCGATGAGCTCAAGCTCGCGCACAACCATCTACGCCAGGAGCTGGTGACGCAGGAGCTGCAGGAGCTGACGAGCGGCTTCGAGGCGGGATAAGCGTCGGGGCAAAGTAGCATTGCCACCTCGATTGCGATCCATCGCGCCCAGCGCTGTTGCGCCTGCAGGGAGGCGTTCAACGCTTGTGAGGAGGCGTTACGTGCGCTCGCCGGCAGCCTCCAGTAGCAGCAGCGCATCCTCGATGGCTGCGAGCTGCGCGCGGTCTTTGGTCCGATTTGCCGCTCGTTTGCTCACAAGAACGCGATTGAGGGGGATGATAGGAATGTCTATTCCGTCCACGGTCTCATAGCGTACGTGTTGGAACTCGGTTGCGAATCTCTCGAGACCACTCATGTGGACTACTACGTCGAAACGTTCGCTCAGTTCTTCTCCCCCTATGCGTGGCGGGCCCATGCCGAAGCTTCCGGAAACCCAGATGCCTCCGGCCGCCTTCACTGCCTCGCCGATGCGCGAGTCAGTTACGTTCTCGAACCACAGGTCGATGTCCTCCGTGGCGCCGCGTGCGCCCTGCATCAGCGCTGCGCTCATGCCTACTACCATGAAACGCACTCCGCGGGCGATGAGCTCACGTAACAGGGTCTGCTCGGCGCTGGTCAGGATGGAGTCTGGCATGGCGTAACCCCAGGCGCAGGCGTTCGGCCGGAGATCTGCGCAAGTTCTTCAGCGTCCGATAGATGGACTTCTCGTCGCGGTCGTGTTGCTCTGCAAACGCACGCGCGCGAGCACGCAACTGGTCATCCTCGGCTACCCATGCCGCTTCTTCCTCGGACAGCGGTTCAGCCACACCCGAAAGGGTAGCACGGCCGGGGTGACCGACCCAGCACTCGTACCTGTTGCCAGAAAGTCCGATCCAGGTTTCCACGCAGCTGCTGCCAGGCCACCGATCGTAGCAAATTGCTCTCGCAGTAGCAGGCGTTACCGTTTCACTCCTTCACTCGCGCGTTACCATTTCACTCGGGGCCAGTCCATTTCCTACGCAGCCAGGAAGCGGGCACGAGCTCCTGCCGTATACGTGGGTCCACGTGAGTGCTTTGCAGGCAATCCCGTGGAGATGCGCCGTGTGCGGCGTGCTCGCGGTCCAGGTCATCGCATGCGACAGCGGTGTACCGAGCCCGGTAGACCGCGGGCGGGCCGGGGCTCCCGGTTTGGCCGGGACCACGGGCGGCGTGAACGGCGTGGCGGGTAACGCCGGGAGCACTGGCCTGGCCGGCACGATCGACGCGGGCGCTGGCCCGGCAGGCATCGGGGGCTTTGCTGGTGGTACCGGGATGGCAGGATCGGCTGGTTTGGCCAGCGCCGGAATGAGCGGGACGAGCGGCGCCGCCGGCGCAGCTGCCGCTGGAGTCAGTGGGTCTGGGACGGCGGGGTTTGCGGGCAGCGCCGGCGCGAGCGCGGGCAGCGGATGAGCCGGTGGAGCAGCGGGCATGGCCGGCAGCGGCCCGCTCTCGCATGCGAAGGACATACAGCCCATCTGGGATGCCAGCTGCGTCACCCACTGCCATTCAAGGGACCCGCAGACCGTACCGGATGCTGGTCTGGAGCTGTGGCCGGACGGCTACCCCGCGATCATCAACGTCCCCTCGAAGTAAAGCGCACTGTTCTTGGTGAAGCCAGGCAGTCTCACCGAAAGTTACTTGTGGCGGAAGCTCGACAACACCTTTCTCGCCGTCGGCGGCTCGGGCGAAACGATGCCTTTTGGCAGCATGCTCCCGCAGGCCGAGCTCGCGAAGATCAAGCAGTGGATTCTGGACGGTGCCCCGCCCTGAATCTTCAGCGGCCGCGACGCGCGGAAAGCCCGTGCTGCGCCTCGAGCGCGAGCGCGAACGCGCGGGCGCGGTCGACCGGGTCGACCGTCACATCGACGATTTCCATGTCGCTCACCCCTCCTTGGGCCAGGCTCCTTTCGCATGCGCCTGCCGGGACCAGTGCCAGGCCCCCGAACAAGCCGGCCATCAACGTACCATCCGCGAGCAGGCCCAACGCCGGGTCCTCGTTACCCCCATAGCCCACGGCCTGCTCGCAGATCAGCGACCAGCTCGCGCCGGCGTCCCTCGTCACCAGCAGCCCGTAGGTCGCCCTCACGACCAAATGCGCGGGGTAGCGTGGGTCCTCGATCAGCTGCTGGGCCGAGGGGTAGCGTCCATTGGAGGGGACCACTGCATGTACTTGACACCGGCCGCTCTATCGAGGGTCAGGTCGCCGACGCCGCCGTGGCGTACTCAAGCTTCAAGGCGGGTCAGGTCGGCGGGACCGGGGTCGCCCACCCGGCAGGAAGCCTGGACCTGCTTGAGCGAGGACGAGGAGAAGCTGCCCCCCCCGTGCAAGGAAATGCTCGGCGCCCACAAGAAAGCAGGCCGGCCAGCCGGCGGCCCCACCCCCCCCCATGGGCGCCCCTCCCGGCGGCCGGCAGTGGTAAGGGAGCTAGCGCGGCGCCTCCGGCCTCAAAACGCCACATGTTGCCCAGACCGACCGCCGAGCCCACCGCGGCCAGGAAGCCGGCTCGGCTACCCCATTGCTCTC
>JAKSBK010000294.1 GCA_022361155.1 Pseudomonadota bacterium | reverse complement strand
GTGCTCGGGACTGCGCGGGTCCTCGATCAGCTGCTGGGCCGAGGGGTAGCGGCCGTTGGCAAGCACGGTCGGTGTCGCGGACCAGCTCGCCAGCGCAGCGGCCAAAGCCATCGACCTTGCCACACGCTCGACACCACCCGCCATGCCACCCTACAGCGTGCAGTTGCGGATGCACCAACCCATACCGCCTCTCATGACGCAGCCGCTTCCCAGCATCAGGCACCAGGGACTGCCGCAGGTTGCTTTTCCAGGTGCCGTCGCCGAGCTGACCTCGGTGGTTGGCACCCCAGCACTTGAGTTGGCCCGTGCCCAACCGTGCGCAACTGTGCTGCCCAGGCTCGGGGTCAGCGAGCCCACGCAGCTACAACTCATCCTCCCGGAGCGGGAGCTGGCCGTGCCTGGGTGGGAGGCAGCTCGAGCCTCTGCAGCTGTGCGCGGGCCGGGCCGTGGGCGGGGTCGATCTGAAGGACGCGCTCGAAATGCGTCCTGCTGCCTTCGACGTTTCCTTGCTGTAGCAGCAGCTGAGCGAGCGCGAACTCCACGTGCGCTTGGTCAGGGTCCAGACGCAGCGACGTGCGATGACTCGCGATCGCCTCGTCGAGCCTGCCTTCGGCGATCAACCATGTCGCCAGCGCCCAATGGTACTGGACTCCCCGGAAATTCCGGTGGCGAACAACGGAGGCTTCAAGTCGCTCGACGAAGCTTGCGCGGGTCTGAGCATCGGTTCGAGAAAAATCAAAGAGGTATTCCGGGGACTCTCCCTGAGAGTACAAGCGCAGGCTGTTGCGCTGGACCTCTTGGCCCAGGGCGTCGTTGGACTCCATTTTCTGATGGGTGTTGTACATGAACACACCGAAACCCGACATTCTCGAGCGCGGGATGGAAAAATCGATGTAGGTCATGTCGTCGGTGATCAGCGGGACCTCGCCGGCGAACCGAGCCAGCGAAGACGGCCCCATCAGATGGTTGGCCATGACATCGAAAGCGCTGACTCCGAACCGGCCGAGATCGCGTCGGACGTTGGGTCGATTCGCTCTTGCGAGCAAACCTTCGGGTTGGACGCGAAGCGGCGAGGGAGAGCCGACCAACAGGAGCGGTCCGATGACGCCGCTCCACAGGCTCGATTCCGGGAACACCTCCATGAACGTTCGGACGACCATCTTGATCTCGTGCTCGGGCACGAAAGTCGACACCCACTGGCAGATGACGCCGTCTTCGTGGAGACGGTCACGCGCCAGTTCGTAGAACTCTCGAGTGTACAGGTTCACCACGCCGGCTTGGTGTAGCTCCGGCGGCTCCAGCTGGATCACATCGAATCGCTTCTTGGAGCGCAAGAGGAAGTTGCGCCCATCATCGACGTGCACCCGGAGATTGGGTGTGCTCATCACATTGGCATTGGATGGGAACAAGCCTGCAGCCTCGATCGCGCCGGGGCTCAACTCGACACAGGTCAGGTTGTCCGGCTCGTACTGAGCCAGCGCGCTCAGCGTGTTTCCCACCCCGAAGCATATCGACAGCACCGAGCGTGGCTCGCGGTGCAAGAGCATCGGGATGTGCCCGTACAGGCGGTTTGGAAACTCCGTAAACGTTCCCGCGGTACCGCGGCCGTCGGAGTAGTGGATTCCACGTATCCCACCCGGACGCTCCCACACGAGCACGTTGTCGGTGACCTCCTCCTTGTAGAAGATGATCGGCGGCAGGAATGCCTGATAGTAGCTTCTGAAGATGTCACGATCCACGGTGTTCAGAAAGAGCACAAGCGCGGCAGCGACGCCGGCAACCGACGCTGCCTGGCGCAGGTAGGCACCCTGTCGATAGACCATCAGGGCACATCCACCGGCCAGGTTGGCGCAGATGCCGATGGCGAACGCGTTGCGAAGTCCCAGCCACTCGATCAGCAAGAACCCAGTGACGATAGGTCCGAGGATGTTGCCTATGGTCAGCAGCGCGTAGGCCCTGCCGATGATGGAGCCCTCGTGCTCGCGCTTCGACGCCAGCAGCGAGGTTGCGGCCGGGAACGTGAATCCTGACAGGATCGTGGGTGCAAGAACGACGGTGACGGAGGAAACCACGATCGTGGTCATCGCCGCCAACCAGGAGTCCTCGCCCACGACCGAGGTCACTTCTCCCAAGATCGAGTGAAGCTTGCCGGTGAGCGGGATCGAGAGCCAGACGAAAAGGCCCAGGAGGATCTGCGCAGCGCCGAGCGTGCGCATTCCCGTCCAGCGTCTTGGCAGCAGCCCATACAACAAGGAGCCCACCGAGGTGCCGAACAAAAACACGATCAGGATGGTGCTGAAGGCGTACGTCGAGTTGTGGATGTAGAGAAGCAACGTTCGGTTCCACATCACCTCGTACGACAGGGCCGTGTAGCCCGATAGCAGGAGCACGAGCACGACGAGCCCGGAGCCCGGAGGCCAGGCTTGGCCCGTCGCGCCGCCAGCACCCGGCGCCGTCTCGGCAGAGGCGGCGGCGCCTGCAGGTCGAGCAGGCTGCAGCGGCGTGGAGGCTGTCGCTGCTTCGGCGCGCTCTTCCCTTCTGGAAAACCACAGGGCCGTGATGACGATAACCAGGTTGAAGGTCAGGGTGGCGGCCGTCGTCGCGAAGATCCCAAAGTCCTTGATCAGCCAGAACCCCGCCAGGGCGGTGCCGGCGGCTCCGCCCAGCGTGTTGATTCCGTAGAGGCGCCCGACGCCTGCCCCGATCTCTCGCCTGGAGCTGCGAAGGAAGACGCTCAGCACAGGGAGGGTGCCCCCCATGAGCGCCGTGGGCAGCGCGAGCAACACGAAGGCGGCCGCGAATTTCGCCAGCGTGAGGACGGCGCGATCGTCGGGCAACAGGCCGTGGACGACGCCGTAGAGGGCCGGAGTAAAGTCGGCCAGGATGAAGTAGAGGAGAAAGGTGTAGGTGACGATACCCAGCTCGAAGTACGCGAAGATCCTCAGCGGATTGACTATCCGGTGAGCTAAACGCCCCACCACGTACGCCCCGACGCAGAGACCGAACATGTACGCCGACAGAACAGCGCTGACCGCGTACACGCTGATGCCGAACGACAGCGTTAGCTGCCGCACCCAAACCGTCTCGTAAGAGAGCGCACAGCATCCGGATCCAAAGAACAGGAACAGTGCGAGATGGAATTGCTGATTCGCTTTCACTTCGCGTATCCGGCAATCGAGCCTAGGGCCTAGGCCCGCAGAGGAACAACGTACGAGCTTGGGCGGGGTCCGGGCGCCGCTGGCAAGGCGCAACGACGAGGGGAATACTGGGGCATCTCGAGGAGCTCGCTGGGGGCGATCCGACCGCGCCCGATCTAGTTCCTGCGCAGATGCTGGTCAACACAGGGCCCCAGATGGTCTGCCCGGATCCCGGCAACCCCCGGCCAGACCTCGAAGCCGCAAAAGACGTGCACCGGCGCCAAGGCCAACCCGCCCCCCAGCAGGGTGAAGGCGCTGGCTGTGCCTCGCGGCTCGGCCGGACCGATCGCCGATCAGCTGCAGCCGGATCGCCGAGTGATCACAGGCGCTTGGCCCAAGGGCAGAAGGGCAGATGTTGCGCCCTCGAGGTACGCTGTGCTACCCACGTGTGGGCCAAGCTATGGCACGGTGGTCCCATGGGCTACGAAACTGCACCGAGGGGGGTTGACCGCGGGCGGCGTGCCCGGGCACCATTGCGCCACGCTGCCTTGCTTGCCTACACGCGGCGGCAACAGGGGAAAAGAGGGTCGACGATGGAGAAGCTACGCACCCGCGTACCGCCACGATCGGGTGCTCTCAGCAAGCCCCACCTGGGACTGGTGATCGGCATCGCTTTTGCCGGTGGTTGCTCCGCCGATGGTGAACGAACGTCCACGGACGGGCTGAACGGTATGGGCAGCCTGTCTTCCGGCAAGGATCTCACCCTGGGTCCCTGCTCGACCGGGCACGACAGCGACGGCGACGGCGTGGTCGACCTGTGCGACAATTGTGCACTGGTGCCGAACCCAGGCCAGCTGGATTCCAACGCAGATGGCGCTGGTGACGCCTGCCAGCCGACGATCGACATCCTGTCGGTCGCAGCCACGGGGTCCGGCGATCTGCTCGCTGAAATCGAGATCGCAGACCCGAACGGCGACCCTCTCAGCGGCGTGGTCCAGGTTCTTGGGCCTATCGGTGATCCGCTGGCCATCACCGTCGAATGGTTCAGCACCTGTGGCAATGACCCCATCGACATCGGCCTCAACGGTACCGTGATCGGCACGGTTGTGGGATCTGGCGGCGGTGCCCACTGTACGTGCCTGCCGCCCGGCGTGGACAGCGCCACCTTCACTGGTCCGGCCATCGCAGCCGCCTTCAATGAAGCCGGTGGCAACGCCATGACCGTGACCAAGGCTACCCCCGGGACCGCTTTGGCCTGGGCCAAGGCCATCCTGCAATACAGGGACGGGACCCTTCAGGAAGTATGCCTGTTCGATGAGCCGGGAGGCGTCGAAGGCTGCCAGGAACGAGTCAACCTGTGCGCTGCAGGCTTCAATTTCGCCACGGTGAGTGCCGCGCAGCCCGTTGCCGACCTGACCACGGCGCTGGTTTCGGAAAGCTACAGCAACTCGCTGCTGCCCCCCTTCCTGGACATCTCCGGCGTGCAGACCGGCCCCTTGGTGCTGCATGCCACCACCACCGACGGCAACACCCCGCCGGTTTCCGACAGCGAGCCCTTTGTCCACGGCAACGAGCCCCGCCTCATCATCAACAACCAGCCGCCGGTCGCTGTCTGCGAAAACCGGCTGGTTGCCGCGAACAACTTCTGCATGGGCTGCGCTTCCGTGGACGGCGGCTCCCTGGATCCGGACGGCCCTCCGTGGTCCGTTGTAGAGACCCCCGCCTGCGACTACGACCTCGGAGTCACCCACGTGACGCTGGCGATCACCGACCCACTGGGGCTCAGTGCCAGCTGTGTGGGCACGGTGACGGTGGCCGATCAGAGCGCGCCGTGGATTACCGCTGCACTCGTTCCGATCTACGACGAAGTCGAGGAAGATGGAGGCGAGTTCAGGGCCGTGTTCTCGTGCGCGGACAACTGCGATTCCAACCTCGCCCCCTTGGCTGCGCTCAACGGAATCCCGGTGTTGAACGGGCAGCTGCTGTCCCTGGAGCTCGACTCCGGGCGCGAGATCGAGTTCGACGACGGTGTGCTCGAGATTCAAGCGCCGTCGTTCAGGCTCGATGTCCTGTGCACGGACCTGTCAGGTAATGTGGGTACCGCGACCGCCATCCCGCAGTTCCGCAAGCGAGGGGGCGGCCACCGGCCCCCGTTCAAGCCCGACGACCCGTAGGGGACGTCCGCAAAGCGCGCTCGCATCCTTCGAGGGACCTTCATCAAGCCACATCCTCAGGAGGTGGCACCTGATTGGCAGCCAGCTGGCAAACTAACTGGCAGCTAGCCGGCAGACTAACTGGCAGCCAACTGGCAGCCAACTGGCAGATTAGCGCAACCCGTAGGCCATGGGCAGGGTGAGTGTCAAGCTCGGGCGCCGGCGCCTGAGCTCGCTGGGCGGTGCGGGCAGGGCGCCGAGCGCATAGACTTCCTGCAGGGCCGCCCGGTCCAGCAGACGGCGACCCGAGGAGCGCTTGACGTTGACCGTCTGTATCCGACCGCGCGGGTCGATCGTGATGGCCACCAGGACCGTGCCTTGAAAACCGACACGCCGGGCCACGCGCGGATAGTGCTGCACATGATACCTACGCAGCGCTTCGTTCACCCGGGCTCGGTAGGCAACCGCCATGGCGCGCAGATCCACCCTCGAAGGGCGCGACGGGCCTGCCGCGCCCGGAGTCGCTGCCGCCATGCCGGATAGGCCCGAGCCGAGCGCTGCGGTAGAGGACGGCGTCACTACGCTGCCCCCCGCCGACGTCGCCGGTGGTGAGCTGGCACCGGGTGTCCTGCCCGCAGGCGCAAGCTTGCCGCGGGCAGGCTCAGGCGTTTGCCAAGCCGGCGCCGGTCTGGGCGAAGCCGGTACTGGTCTGCGTGTCCTGACGCTGCGGGTCCGGGACGAGTGCCGGCTGCGGGCAGGGGGCGGCTTGACCCGCTCCGGAGCCGCCGCGGGCTTGGCCTGCGCTGCAGCCTGCTCAGGTCGCGGAGGCTTGGGTGCCACCACTCGGGCCGGTGTGAAGTCAACCTTGAGCACCGGTCGCGGCGGTCTCGTGCTCGAGGCAGATGGCAGGGCCCAGCACGCGACCGCGTGTGCCAGCAGAGAGGCCGAGAGAAAAACAGCGCCCGTCGGCCGGCCTCGGGCCAACCTTGCATCGCCTCCTAGCCGCACCCACCCGCGGCGATGCAGCAAAGCGCGCGGCTCCCCGCGATGCAACGAGCTTGCCTGGGCCGGGTCGTGGTTGCGACTCGCTGCGGGACTGGGCTGGCCGGGTGAGCTCACCATGGAGAGGTGGCCTAAGTGAACTTGAATATCGTTTTCACTTAGAATCCGTCCCGCGAATTTGGACGCCTCTGCCGGCCTCATCAAGCAAAAACGACTTGGCGACTGCCGAAAGTCGGCAGTCTGCTGACTCGAGGCCTACGCCATCCGGGATCGGAAGCCCGCTGCGTTTGCGAGGCTGCCGCCGGCCCGGAAGCCGGCGGTGCGCTCGCACGCACCTTTCCGTGCCGCCGCAAGGCGCACCGCGAGCGTGTGCGCTCGTGGCATGGCATACTCATTTTGCGGGATGGAGTGGCATGCAAGCCCGGCCGACACAAGCTTGCCCACGGGCACCGGTGACGGCAGCCAGAGAGCAGCGTGGAAGCTCTGATCATAGCGTTTGCGGCGCCGGTGTTCTTCGTGTTGATCGCATTGGAGATGGCCCTGGCGTCGCGTCGCGGTCACAGGGGCAGCTACTCGTTTCCCGATACGGTCTCCAACATCAGTTGCGGTATCGGCCAGCAGCTCGTGCAGTTGCTGGTGCACGCCCCACTGCTCGGCGCCTACCTGCTGGTCTTCGAAGCGGGCGCTGTCTACGAGATGCCCAGCACGCTGTGGTCCTGGCTGGTGTTGCTGCTGCTGGTGGACCTCGCGTACTACTGGTTTCATCGTGCGAGCCATCGCATCAATGTGCTGTGGGCGGCACACGTGGTTCATCACCAGAGCCAGCACTACAACCTATCGGTGGCACTGCGGCAAAGCTGGCTCGAGGGGATCTTCGCGCTGCCCTTCTTCTTGCCCCTGGCGCTGCTCGGATTCCCGGGCGAGATGTTCGTTGCGGCCAAGATGATCCAAACACTCTATCAGTTTTGGATTCATACGAGGGAGATTTCGAAGCTTGGCCCGTTTGAATCGGTGCTCACTACGCCATCGCATCACCGGGTCCATCACGGGATAAACCCCGAGTATATCGACAAGAACTACGGTGGCATGCTGATCATCTGGGATCGCCTGTTCGGCAGCTTTGCCGCGGAGAAGCAGGAGCCTGCCTACGGCACGGTCAAACCGCTCAACAGCTGGAACCCGGTGTGGGCCAACGTGTCCTACTTCGCCGAAATGCTCAGCCTCGCGCGCGCCGCCAAGCGTAACCTCGATCGCCTGCGCGTCGGGTTCATGCCTCCCGAATGGCGCCCTGGATCGCTTGGAGGCGCCGTGGCGGTTCCACCGGTCGCGCCGAATCGGGTTCGTTACCAGACTACGTCACCGAGCCTTCTCCGTTCCTACATCGGCGCCAACTTCCTGCTTGTCACGGCCCTCACCGTTGGCGTGCTGGCTACTTCGATGCAACTCAGCCCCCAAGAGCTTGCGATCTGTTGCGGCTTGACCTTTGTTTCGCTTGCGAGCTGGGCAGCGCTTGGCGAGCGAAAGAGCTGGGGCCCCGTGCTCGAGCTCGTGCGTCTCGCGGGCAGCGTTGTCGCGCTTGCCTGGCTCACGCGGGACTCGAACCTGCAGGTTCCTGCGGTGATCTGCAGCGCCGTGCTCGCTTCGTTGCTTGCCCTTTGGCTTCAACGCGGGCTGCAACGGTCGTGCAGGCAGGTTAGCCTCGAGGCCTGAGCCCGAGCAGTCGGGCTGCATCGACAAGCGCGTTCAAACGCCGTACAAAGCGCTATGCACAACCGTTGGTCCGACCAAGAGGCGAGTGCTTGCTGCGAGCGGTACGCCAACTTGCCGGGCGTCAACAACGACGTGGCCCTGCGCGTCTACAGCTCGCGCTTGATCGGCGCCGATTCGGAGCTCGTGCTGCACGGCGGGGGCAATACCTCTGTCAAGACCCAGCTCCCCGATCAGCTCGGAGAGCCGATCGAGGTCTTGTGCGTCAAGGGCAGCGGGTGGAATCTCGCCCGCCTGGAGCCCCAGGGTCTACCGGCAGTACGGCTTCAGCCGCTGCGTTCGCTGCGCTCGCTGGACCAGCTCGGCGACGAAGCCATGGTCAACTTCGTGCGTGGCCAAATGCTCGACAGCCACGGGCCCAACCCTTCGACGGAAACCCTGCTGCATGCCTTTTTGGCGCCGAAGTTCATCGACCACTCTCATGCGGACGTCATCCTCGCCATCGTGGGCCAGGTACAGGCCGAACAGATGTGCGAAGAGGTTTTCGGGGCGACCCTGGCCGTGGTGCCTTATGTCATGCCGGGCTTCAGGCTAGCCAAGCTCGCCGCCCAGGTGCACGCATCGCATCCGGATGTGGAGGGTCTTCTGCTGCTGCATCATGGTCTCTTCACCTTCGGAGACACTGCCAGAGAATCGTACGGGCGCCATATCGAAGCCGTGGAGCGTGCCGCCGCCTTCGTACGCAGCCGCCGCTACTGGCGCGCCTCTCGGCCTCCGCCGCTCGAAGCTCGACCAGAGGTCGACTACACGCAGCTCGCGCCCGTGCTCAGGGGCAAACTGAGCGCTGCGGCGCGTTGCCCCTACACGCTTGTACTGCGTCAAAGCAGCGCCCTGAGCCACTTCCTTGATGAGCCTCGTCTCGCGGAGCGTTGCCAGCGAGGAGTGGTCACGCCCGACCACGTGATCAGGACGAAGAACCTGCCTTTGGTGCTGCGGCTGCCCCGGGATGCTAACAGCGCGCAGTACAAAGACGCGCTGGCGAGCTCGTTGGATGAACGATTGCAGCAGTACCGCATCGCCTACCGGGGCTATTTCGAACGCCAGGTCGCAGAACGCATGCTGGGCAAGACGCCGCTTGACCCGGACCCTCGTGTGATGCTCGTCCCCGGCCTTGGAATGATCGCCGCGGGCAGAAACCGGCGCGAGGCGAGTGTCGTCGCCGACTTGTACGAGCACACCGTGAGTGTCCTGCACGACGCAGACACGGTGGGCGAGTTCGCGGGGCTGCCCGAGCAGGACGTCTTTGACATGGAATACTGGTCGCTAGAGCAGGCCAAGCTGGGCGAGCGCAAGACACGGCCGCTAGAGGGCCGGGTGGTGTACATCACCGGCGCGGCTCGGGGCATCGGCGCGGCTACAGCAACCGCCTTCGCTCGTGAAGGTGCGCAGCTTTTCCTGGTCGATAAGGACGCCGATGCGCTGCCAGACCTCTCGGGACGGCTTGGGTGCCCCTACGCGGTCGCGGATGTCAGCGACCGTGAGGCCGTGCGTTCGAGCCTCGAGCGAGCCGTGGAGACGTACGGTGGACTGGATGGGGCGGTCTCCAACGCAGGTACGGCGCCGCAGGGTGCTATCGACACGCTGGACCCCGAGCTGCTGCGCGCCAGCTTCGAGGTCAACCTGTTTGCGCACCAGTGGGTGGCTGCGGGCGTGGCGGCTATCCTGCGCGCCCAGGGCCTCGGCGGCTTCCTGCTCTTCAACGCCTCCAAGTCCGCCTTCAATCCCGGACCCGAGTTCGGTCCGTACTCGGTGGCCAAGGCCGCGCTCGTCGCGCTGATGAAGCAGTACGCGCTGGAGCTTGGTCCGATCGGCGTGCGCGTCAATGCGGTCAACGCGGATCGCGTGCGCACCGAGCTCATTTCCGAAGCTGAAATCGCCGAGCGCGCGAAGGCCCGCGGGCTCGATTCCGAGGCGTATTTTGCGTCCAACCTGCTCGGAAAGGAGGTAACTGCCGGCCACGTCGCCAGCGCCTTTGTGGCTCTGGCGCTTTCCGAGCGCACCACCGGTTGCGCGATCCCGGTGGACGGCGGCAACATCGCCGCCTCGCCGCGCTAGTGTCCTGCATGCCACATTTCGCACATAATTCATCGGCCCCTGACGCCGCTCGTGCCAGCGACCGTCCTTTTGACTATCTCCTTGAAATAGCGCTGCGGTCCGGGTCAGATTCGGGGGCGGAGCTCGGAGGCGGAGGTCAGAGGCGGAGCTCGGACTCGGAGTGTCCGGTGCGGACATCGGGCCCAGACACGACGCATTTCAAACCGGTCGCTCTAGCAAGACGTGGAATTGGTTTTCCCCGCCCGCGCAGTCTGCTAGCCCGTCTGGGCGCGTGATTCGGATGACGGATACGGTTCCAGGTCCGCGGGGGCTGTGCGGGTCCGAGCCAAAGGATCGAGGCGTGCCGCACGGCAGGCCCCTCGAGCCGACAAGCGGTGCAGCTTGCTAGAAAGCACACGAGTTGAGCACGAGTTGAGTTAGGTGAGTGATGGTTCGCGTGGAAACTATTCAAAAGGGCCTGTTTGCCGGCGTCTTGCTGGGGGCTATCTGGGTTGTCTCCGAGCCAGCTCTGGCCCAGCCGGGTCCGGGCGCGGCCGACTCGGAGCATCAGGTCGCCCCCCCGGCCTCGGCCCCGCAGCAAGAAGCCGAGGAAGCTCCCGAAGTCCTCGAGATACGAGGCATCCGGGGCAGCTACGTTCGCTCGCTTCAGCAGAAGCGCGACGCGGTGCAGCTCGTGGAGGCCGTGAGTGCAGAGGACCTCGGCAAATTCACGGATCTCAACCTTTCCGAATCGCTGCAGCGCGTCCCGGGCATCACCCTCAATCGCGGGGACAACGGCATGGGGCAGGAGATCAATCTGCGGGGCCTGGGTCCCCAATACACGAGGGTCGAAATCAACGGCATGACCGGCTCGGGCGGCGCCGGAGATCGCTCCTTCAATTTCGACATCCTGCCGTCCGAGCTGTTCACCAAGGTCATCGTCAACAAGTCCCAGTCGGCCCGCCAGACCGCCGGCGGCCTCGCCGGGCTTGCGTCCATGCAGACCGCCAAGCCCTTCGACACGTCGGGGTTTCGCGTCGTCGCGGCGGCGCAAGCCAACCACAGCCGCATCGCCGGCGCCATCCGCCCCCGCGCCTCGTTACTGGTCAGCCAGAACTGGGAGAACCGGTTCGGCATCACCGGCGGCTTCGTGTACGCCAACACCATCTTTCAGGCGAACACGACCGGCGGCACCAGCGTTCGTCCGTTTGAGCTGAAGGCGCTGAAAGAGGAACCCGGCCAGCCACCGATTATCATCGGCACCCCGGTTGAGCGCATGTCGCTGGCCTCCGACGTGCTGTTGCACCGGCACGACAAGGAGGTACGCCACAATTTCGCGGGCTCCCTTGCGCTTCAGTACCGGCCCATCGACACGCTGGAGCTGACGCTCGACGGCGTTGTTGCGAACCTCAGAGGCGACACCCGTGCCACTCGCGTCGACGCTCCGCCGGAGTCCAACGTCAGCGCCCTGACCGACGCCGTGATCACGGACGGCGTCATCACCTCGGGGACCTTCGCGGGTGTGCAGCAAAGGGTCGGATCGCGGCTGAGCAAGCGCAACGACACGCTCTATCAGATCGTCGGCCGGGCAAACTGGGACGCCGCGGACAGCCTGCGGGTTGAGCCGTTCATCGGGTATTCGACGAGACGCAATAGATCTCGGTTTCATCTCTACTCGTTTCGGCGCGCAGATGCATTCGGCAACTTCGTTCCCGGGATTGTTTCCTATCAGCACCGCAATGACTTCGTAGATTTTTGGACCGATGGCACCAACTTCACGAACAACCCGCACGAGTTTCTTCTGAATGTATTCATCATCAATCCAAACACCGTAGTGAGCGACAACGAGCTCAATGCCAAGCTCGATTTCGTACAGGACTTCTCGCAGGATATCCCCCTCGTGAACGTCCAATTTGGAGCCCGCTACTCGGACCGCAATCTCTCGCAGGACGCCGCCAATCAAGTTCAGCTCAACGCTCAAGAGGGGCAGCGCCAGCTATTGCCGAATATGGCAACGGTCAGCGAGCAGCTTGGGGACTTCAGAGTCCGGGGCGCAGGCGGAGACGTTCCCAACGGCACGCTGCTGGGTGCCAACGCCGAGCGCGTGGCAAGCACGTTCTTCCCGAACGGGTTCATGAACCCGATCCCCGGAATCGACGTCCTGGACTTCAAGGACGCTCCCGTTAGAACGTTCGCCGTGCGCGAACGAACGATCAGCGCCTACGTGCAGTCCGATTTCGACTTCGATTGGGCGGTGGCGAACGCAGGTCTGCGCATTCTCAGCACCGCGCCGAGCACCAAGGGCTTCGTTACGCTCGACCAGCAGACGTATACCCCGGTGGACAACCGCCAGCCGAGCTACCGCGAGTTTCTGCCGAGCGTGAACGCCCGTGCCGAGCTCGCCGAGGATCTCTTCTTGCGCGCTGCCTATTTCCGCTCGCTGTCGCGGCCCTCGCTGTCGGATCTGGCCACCACCGAGATCGTAAACGGCGTCGATGCGGGAGGCGGCGCAGGCAGTCAGGGAAATCCGGATCTGCGACCGTTCACGGCCCACAACCTGGATCTTGGCGCCGAGTGGTACTTCGACCAGGAGTCCTTCTTGGGGATCAATCTGTTCTACAAGGCGCTCGGCGGTTTCATCAGCACCACGTCGTTCGTAGAGAATCGGACTTTTCCCGAGCAGGCGACAGGCATACCGGTGACGGGGCCGATCACCTTCACCAAGCCGGAGAACGGCGCATCTGCGACCATCGTGGGCTTCGAGGTTGCGGGGCGCTCCCAAGCGACGTTCTTGCCCGCGGGCTGGGCCCGGAACTTCGGGGGGCTGGCCAACTACACGTTTGCCTACAGTCGAGCCGATTTCGGAAATCAAGCCATGATGCCCATGATGGCCATGCAGCAGGACGTGCGGGAGGTTGCTCTGCCCGGTCTGTCGCGCAACAGCTTCAACGTCGCACTGTACTACGACGACGCCGAGATGTTCAGCGCCCGTTTGACGTACGCCTGGCGAGGCAAGTACCTGCAGACGTTCGCGTCGAGCTTCTACGGCGTACCGCAGTTTCAGGATCCGAACGGTCAGCTCGACTTTTCGGCGAACTGGAATCTCTATCAAAAGGCGCAACTACAGCTTCAGTTGTTGAACATAACCAACGAGCAGCAAGTAGATAAGAACGTCCGAAACATACCCTTCTCGGTAACGGAAGTGGATCGACGCATCATCCTGGGGGTGCGCGGCTCACTGTAGTCGACGACGGAGCGGGAGGCTTGCGGGCTCGGAACCTTCAGGGTCGGGTGGGCGGGTCTTGTCGGCGCGGGAAGTCTCGACGTGCCTTGCCGTTCCCCAGCCGCGGCGTTTCGGGGTTGATTGGACGCGCGGCATCGAGCTTGCGAACCGTCACGACCTTGTCGACCAGCCGAGAGGGTGACAGCGTGGGGCTCCTAACCTCTTCGGGTGCGGGCGGCTCGATTCGGAGCGGAAAGCGGACCCAGAAGGTCGTGCCGTGATCGGGACGTGAGAGCACCTCGAGCTTGGCGTTTACCAGTGCAAGGAGCTGCACGACCACCGAGAGCCCCACCCCGTAGCTTTTGGACGCGCGGGCCTCTTCGTCCGAGCGTCCCGGATAGAACACCTTTTGAAGCTGCTCCTCCGTCATGCCGCGTCCCGTATCCACGACCTTGATGATCGCGTGTCCCGGCGCGCCGTCGAAGTGGATCAGCACGCTGCCGCGATCCGTGTACTTGGCCGCATTCGTGAGCAGATTGTCCATGATGCGGTCGAAGATCATGGGATCGGTCTCGAGCTTCTCCGGCGCGTCTCGGGTGACGAAGGAGCTCGAGCTGACGCTCTTACCCATCAGAAACGCCGACATGCGCCGCCCGAGCTTTTCCTCCAAGTCCGCAATGTATAAGGTCTCGGGTCGGACTTTCCTGCCGGCCGCTTCGCTGTCCGTCATGGCCGCTTCCATCATCTCGGTCAAGAGCTTGTCCATCGAGGTGATCGAGTGGTCCAGATCGTCGATCACTTCGTCCCCATCCGGCAGCTCCTCCAGCACCTCGGTCACGTAGGCGATCGTGCTGCGCAGCACCGCCATGGGATTGCGCAGATCGTGCGAGAATCCCCGCCCCGCGTCGATGCGCCGCTTGTTCCGCTCGTTCGCCTGGTCCACCATCTGCTGCGCCACCTCCATCCGCTCGTTGAGCTGCTCCTCCAGCATCCGGTTCCAATCCCGCTGCCGCTGAGTCAGCTCGATCACCTCCTTGCGTGCTTTGGCCTCATCGTCGGCAATCTCCCGCAACGCCTTCTGCGTCTCGCCACCAAACCCCAGGTTCGTCCGATACGTGCGCCGCAGCTCGTACGCATAGCCGCTCACCGCCCCAAGGAGCGAGAAGGTGGCCCAAGCTGCCGGTCCGGCCAACCCCGCTGCCACGAACCCCGCGGCGCCGAGCGCGGCCGCGCCGCTTCCCACCAGCGAGGGCAACCAGCCGGCCCGCTGGTAGCAAGTGAACTCGTACTCGCAGGCGTCGTCTCCGTTGGCGATGCAGCTCAGTTCTTTTACATCCGCGGGCGGAAGACCCCATACACAGGACCAGTGTGCGGTTTGGTGGCGCCTGCCAAGACAGACGATTCGAGTCTCATGTTCGGGCTTGCTCGTAGTATACCGCATCCGCACTCGGTTACCCTCACGACTAACGAGTTCGTAGCGAAACACTTTGGACACTAGGTGTGTGTTCTTGGCTGCGAACGTCAACACGGCTGTGGGAGTCGTCGCCAACATGACGAACTTGGATGCTCCGTAAGACTCCTTGTGTCGATATACAGCTCCTTCGGCAAAGGTCTCGTCGTCTCCGACCAGCTCTCGAAAACGCTGCAGGAAGAGCGCAATCTGCCGCATGCTTACCCAGTTGCTTCGCTTCTGAATTTGCTCTACCCGGAATCCGCATTCCTTGGCGAGCTCCTCGAGTTTTGCCTCGCCGAAACGGTCTCGCACGTACGTGGCGGGGCACCACAGGACGTGAATGGTGGTCTCAGGTAGATCCGGTTGGTCGCCGCGTTGCGGGCTGTCAAGTTCCGGGTCGATCCCCATTGAAGTGAACCTCGCTTGGGACTCCGCCTAGTTAGTTAGCGGATTCTAACACGAAACGCCCCTTGGCTTCACCCGCGAGTGCCACAGACCACCAAGATCATTGTCACTCCAAACGACGCAGGCGAGGAGGCCCAGTCCACGATCGCTTGAGTGGCCGCACGACGTCGGGATTCGCCCATCTGGGTGTGTTTGGCTATGGCCAGGGCCGGAGTGAGCGTAAGATGTGCGAAAGCCGAGACACCAATGCTCGAAGAGCACACGGGCACTGGAATCACGCGGATACCCCTAAGACCCACCGAGTCAAAGAGCGCGGGTAGCCGGCGGGCCAGCCTGGGATCGGCGCCGCGCGCGCGCACCAGCTGCTGGCAGGCAGATTTCAGCTCGAAGAAGCCTTCCGGTTCGGGATGGAGGATGAGGCTATCGTCGTCTGCGTCAAGTGCGAACACGACGCCACCTCTGCGAACCACTCGTGCAGCTTCATGAAGGGCCTGCCCAGGATCTTGCACGTGGCGCAGCACAAAGCGCGCCAAGGCGCCGTCAAACGCCTCGTCACGAAACGGGAGCGCCGACACGTCCGCAAGAACTACGCTCGCTGACCCTGCGTGGCTCAGCAAGGCCCGCTCTTGATCGACCCCAACCCAATGGAGGCTCGGCCGGAAGCCGCCAATCCGGCTGGCTACGAAGCCCGGTCCACAGCCAAGATCGATCATGCAACCCGTCTTGGGAAGACCCCCTGCCAACAGTGCGTTGTCCTCGGCCGGCGACAGAATGCTCGCCTGCATCCTCAGGCGATCTATCTCCGCAACTGGATCTGAGAAGGTCCGGACGGAGTAGGATGTATTCCTAGACACAGTTTCTCGGTCCTGTTCATTCGGAAGAAAGTAGGCCGCACGGCTTGGGTCTGGAACGCGCTCGGATCATGCAGCGAGCCTGACATCGGCGACGTAGTAGTCACGGCGTAGCACTTGGAAGGCACGGGGGAGGCGTTCACTCTGAGCAAGGGCACACAGCGTAAGGACGTTGTCGAGCAGCCCGGCCGTCAGGTCCAACGGGACGATCGTGGGGCCGTTATGGACGCCGACTTCGCGGTACGTCCAACGCTTTACCTGCATCGAGCCGCTCAACCCATGGTAGCTCGGGCTCGCCTCCTCGTGCTGACGGTAGACCTTGCCCCCCAGGATCACCTCCGCCGTCTCGAAGCGGGCTGCGATCTCCTGCAGGTCCTGCTGCTGCACGCAGCGCATCACCTCGTCCGCAATCTCGTGCATCGTCCGCTCGCGCTCCGCGCAATCCGTCTCCCTGTTGCCGTCCGTTTCCGTTTCGCGCATCCTCGTCGTCATCGGTCCCTCGGTTGCTCATGGGTCCTGGGAACTCCATACTTCGATCGGGACACCGATACCTCAACCCCCTACGCTACGCCCGCCTCAGCTCCGAGGGCGATCCAGACCCCACGGCTTCATGCAAGATCCTGATTCCGGACAACGGAGCGACGCTATGACTCGGCAATACTGCCACGCCCGGCAGACTCCATACTGGCCGTTCTTGCTTCAGCCACAACCTGACTCCGGTTGTTGCTCCCTGAATGGAGCAGCTAGGAGTTAGCATGTTCAGGAGAAAGCTGCCAACCACACTGTACATTTGCACAGATTGTCGGCATCGTGCCGCGGCACCCCGGCTTCACTTGCGGTGCCTTCTGCTCGTCGCGACAGATGTGAGTGTAGAGCTTCGTTTCGTCGCGATTTCCAGGAGTTTTCGCAAGTGTTTCAGCAACTCGGACGCCTTTTTTGTGCAACCTGGAGGTCTACAAGGACCTGCTCTCGGTAGTCTTCGATGAAACAAACACAACGCACTGGGGATTTAGCATATGAATCCGTGCCGAGCGCACCGCTCATTGAGGAGCTTCCTCCGCTGCTGTCGGAATCCGAGTACGAAGCCAAGTTTCTATCCGGTTTGGCTGGAAGACAACGTCACGGACGGATGATCCTTGGGTGCTCGGGTGTCTGGAAGTTTCTGGAGCGCCTTCGCGTGGATCCCGGATATTACGAACGACTACTTCGAACACAAGACATCCGGTTTGCGCCATTCAGCGCAGTGACATTGAATGCAACCGCGGTATTGCGGCAGGATCCCCGACGACCCAGCCTGCAGACGCGAAGCCTGAGCTTGTTGATCGCAGCACGCTCGTACTTCGATGATCTTCGTATGGGAGGGATAGGCAGCGATTCCATCCGGGGCCGACCTGCCGAAATGGGACAGTACCCGAACCTCTTTTCGACGTGTATCATGCCGGAAGGTACATGTAGCCGGATCGTGAAGCCAGAGCACTCTACATACGTTGTGGTACTGGCCAATGGCCGAAGTTATCGCCTTGAACTCTACCAACCGGGGGGTCTAACCGTGCCGGATAGAGAGTTGGGACGGGCGCTTCAATGGATCATAGACGACGCGCGCCACTCGACGACTCGGCCGCAGGCGATACTGGGCGTTGCATCTGCCGCGACCCCTTGGGCACGTGCCGTATTCGTGGGAGCCCTAAGGTGTATTCCGGGGAATCGCCCCACTCTTCAAGCCTTGACGCAGGCGCTCTTCGTCTTGTGCCTGGATCTCGAGGCACGTCCAAGAAGCGTCGACGAAGCTAGTCGATTCATGCACGCGGACTTTATGTCTAATCGGTGGCATTTCCGCAGCATGCAGATCGTAGTCTGCGAGAACGGGACCGCAGGTGTTTCCTTCAGCTACCAGTGTGGCCTCGACGGCAATGTTATGATGGGGTTCGCGTCGCAGCTTGCTCAGCGAGCGAGGAGCATGCGTACTCTAGCTCCGGACCAGGTAGCTCGATGTGATAAACCCAATGCTGTCGAGCAACTCAAAGTCCAGTTCCCGCACACGCTGTGGCGGACAACCAGCAGGTTTTTGTCAGCAGGAACTTGTCAGTGTCGCCAATTTTTTACCATAAGGGGGGTCGGAAGAACACTACTGAAGACACGTCGGCTGAGCCCTGACGCTACCTTCAATCTGGCCCTCTTGTACGCGCTCCGGCAAACCTTTTCAGAACGCGTCTTTGTGCACGAACACACGAGCCTTCGACATTTTCGATGTATGGGAGTCGCGCTGGCGCAGATTACCACTCCAGAAGCAGAACGTTTTGTGCTGGCGTTGCGGTCGTGCCAAGGGGACAACGCAGACAGCCTACTGGAATCCGCGATGAATTCACACCTTCGGCAACTGCGGGACGCGCGGAGCCACCTTTCGCTGCGCTGGTTAACGGCCCTATACGCGCGTGTAGCACCCAGAAGATGGCGAGCCTTGGCGTGGCTACTCGCGTGGTCGTGTGGTGGCCGACCAAACGTAATCGTTTCGCAACCCCAGCCGTGTGAGGAGGTTCTGAGTATTGGACGGGCCGGGGTTCTTCTTCCTTATGTAACGCACGTCACCGTTCACTATCAGATCCGGGCGAACCAGACTGATGTTCTGATTAGCCCATCAACCACCTGTCAAGTGGAACCAGCTACCCTACAGGAAGGCATCGAGGACGGTATACAGCGTATTCTGTCTCTTCCACGGGAGGCGTGATCCAGCCGGCTCCGACATTGCCGACGGCGAGGCAGTATGCGCGGCGTTTCTTCCGCATGGTGGGCCATGTGCAGCACATCCGCCTCGAGAGCCAACGACGGGGCCAACGACACGCCAAGGGGCTGGCTGCTGCAACGCAGCTGTATCGCAACAGCGCCTGACGCGAAGCGTCAACTGGGAGCATGGATGGACACGACCCGCGGTCCGCGCTTATCTGCCGGGGGTAGATAGCCATCCAATAATAGTTCCAGGCGGACGTTAGGATGCAGCAACAGTGAGGACGTGGGATGCCTACGGCTCGACGGGAGCAGGTCTGTGTGGAGGCCACGCCGTACTATCATGTGATGGCACGGATACCCGAGAGCCGTTGCGCATCGACACTGCGAGTGTGGAGGCCACGCCGTACTATCATGTGATGGCACGCTGCGTGCGCAGGGCGTTCTTGTCGGGAAGGATGCGCTGACGGGGAAGAGTTTCGCAAAGGCTGCGACTCGGAGGTTCGGGGTGACTATGCATCTGGCAGGTGGCGAACCTCTTGACAAAATGTCCCTTTTGGGGGACACTAGCTGTCATGGTGGAGCCTCGTAAGGTCGTCCTTTACGAGACCCCTGAGGGGAAATGTCCGTGGCAGGAGTGGTTTGATGGACTCAGGGACCCGAAGGCTCAGGCCGCTGTGGATGCTCGGCTGCTGCGTGTCCAGCGTGGTAACCTCGGCGACTGCAAGGGGGTCGTTGGCGGCGTGATGGAGCTGCGAGTCCATGTCGGCCCTGGGGTACCGCGTCTATTTCGGGCAGGAGGGCGACGCGCTCGTCGTTCTGCTGTGCGGCGGAACCAAGGGATCGCAGAGACGGGACTCGAACGGGCCCGCGCGTACTGGAAGGACTACAGGAGCTGAGTGATGGCCAAACGTACACGCAACTACGAAGAAACGCTTCTCGAGAGACTCAGGGATCGCGAGTACGCGGTGGCGTATCTGAACGCTGTTTTGGCTCAGGACGGCGACGGGGCGGCCGGCGAGTTCCTCGCGGCTTTGCGTCTCGTGACAAAGGCTAGGGGGCTCACCATGACCCAGCTGGCGGATGACGCGCAGCTTGGACGGCAGGCACTCTATCGTTCGCTTTCAGAGGACGGTAATCCGGAGCTCGAGACGCTTACCCGCGTGCTCCGCGAGCTTGGCCTTCGACTTGCGGTGGATGACGCGGCGTAGAGAACGAGCGCCGCGGCGGAAGCACGGACTCTCCTTCGAGGAGGCCAAGCAGCTTTTTGTTTACGGTATTGACTACTACGAGATCCCTGATGAGTTTCACTCCAACCGCGAGGAACGATTCATTGCTATTGGTCCGATCTCTCGTGGGATCGTGCTCGTCGTGTGGACAGAACGTAGCGAAAACACGATCCGGATCATCAGCGCACGCTTCGCGACGAGACGTGAGCAGGAACTCTATCAACGCCACCTGGAAGGGCTCATATGACTGACATACCCGAGCTCAGCGAGGAACATTTCGCCCGCGCAATCTCGGCGCGAGTTCGCCGCAGACTCATGCGGGGTCAGTTCGAGTCGGGTGAAGACGTTGTAGCACTCAGGAGGTTCGTGGGCCTTTCGCAAACCCAGTTCGCCGTCGCCCTAGGCATCAGTGTTCACACGTTGCGGAACTGGGAGCAAGACCGTCGCAAACCTGAGGGCCCCGCGCTCGCGCTGCTGCGCATAGCTGCTCGGCATCCGAGAGTTGTGCGAGAAAACCTGGAATCAGCTGCCTAGTGTCCAGTTGATGCCATTCGAGCGCGTTGACCATAGGCTCGAAGTGCCTGGTGTTCGTGGTGACGACGCTGGCGTCTTCGGCGCGTGCCTGGGCGGCAATCAGGACGTCTCCGTCGAGACCGTGCTCCGACGCTGTGGTCCTGCCGGTTCTACGCAGCCAGGCCCAGAGATTCGCGGCAGACCGCCAGGTGGCTGTCGTGACCGGGAGGTAGCGCAGCTCGCGCCCGAGTTCATCCAGACGGGCGAGACCGCGCCTGGCGCCGATCCGAGTCAGTTTCGTGGTACGAATCGGATCGGTCGCTGAAGGCAATGAGCGCGGACGTGTCGACGTAGGCTTCAGTCTTTGCGCCCATAGACCACTTCGTCGATCCGCTGACTGGAGCTTGGATCCCCGGATTCGACCAGGCCGGCGAGGCGCATCCACGGCCTCGAGTCGTCCGCCGGCAGCACGCTGCGCAGGGAACGCCGCAGCAGCTCTGCCAACGAAATACCGAGTCGCTGGGCTTCCTGCTTGGCCGCTTCGTATTCTTCCTCGGAGAGGCTTATCTGGGTCCGAATCATGATGATTACATCATAGCATATCACGTTATCATCATCATCATCAGCGGCGGCGGCTGCGGCGAAACTGTCCGGGGTCGGCTGTGCTGGCGTTCTCCGAGCTCAGCCGTCAGCCCACGCTCAGTTGACCTCGCCTGACATCGCCATGAGTGAGCGTTAGGATGCAGCATACCGGTGGTGGCCAGAAGGCGCCTCTGCTCGCTTTCGAGCAGGATAGACGCGTGGACGCGGCGCGGGTCGTGCGCTTAGATGTTGGCTACTACGAGAGTCAGTGACCGTCTGGCATCAGTGTCGGAACCAGCTGTCGCCGGTTCCGACGATAGACTCGGAAGTCACGGTCGAGCGTCAGCACTATGCTGGCCGCATCAAGCTCGGTCATGCGAACGATGCAGGCGTCGGCTAGAGACATGGGCACCGATTCGAACTTGTTCATCAACCGCTGAACCGCTTCGGCTTCGGATGCGAGCCGGAAGTCCACGCGTAAGACCGCACCTGTGATAAGCCGCAGCACCGCATCGGGACCACCGATCGCCCGGCGCAGCAAGAAGCAAGCTTCGGAAACAACGGATTCGCAAGTATACATGGGCGGCTCGACAGTCTGAAGCATGCCCCGTACCCATGCATGGTAGTGGTCGCGCCGGTTCAGAAGAGCAACGAGCGGTCCGGTGTCGACCAAGATCCGTGTCATCGACCGTAACCGACAAGGTGCCTGTCCTTCGTCGATAGATCCGCAGGGCCGGTCACGGGCTTGACGAGCGCGTCCGCCGCGGCGGTGACACCGGGGCGCTCGCCGCTTGCCAAGGCCTCGAGCGCCTCTCGAACAAGCGCGGACCGGCTCGAGCCTCGCCGGCGCGCCAGCTCGCTCAGCACCTCATCCAGATGCTCGGGCAACTTGAATGAAACCGTACGCATTGGGCTGCTCATCGTAATACTCCGATGCGGGCAGGGTAATACGGTCAGGTCCCTCGGTCAAGTCACCAGGTCCTGGTTGGCAGGGCGATCGAGTTCTAACCGCGCCCCGCCACGAGATGAACACGGCGAGCAGCAACTCGACCCGCCAGCTACCATCTGCACACAGAGTCACGATCATTTTCCATCCCTATTGTCCAAGTTGCTGACCCAAGCGTCCC
>JAKSBK010000293.1 GCA_022361155.1 Pseudomonadota bacterium | reverse complement strand
GAAAAGGGACTGGAGCCGCCGCCCGGTCCACCGAAGAGCCGCGAAGGCGCTGTCGTCGTCGAGAGCCGAACGTAGGGTATCCAACGTGCTGTCGATGTGGGCAGGGAGTTCCCGGAGCAGCTCATCGAAAGCGGGGATCTTGCGCAGCGCAGGCATCATCGCGGCGACAGTGACCACGACGTCGGCGGTAGCGTCCTCGACGGCAGTCCCGTCTAGGGGCTGGGTTCCAAGGCGCGAGAGCGACTGTCGCATGTGTGGGATACGCCACGTGAACTGCGCGCGCTGCTCTGCCGGCAGGTGCTCGATCGCCCGTTCCCATATGTCGGGTGGGAACGCTAGCATGGTGGGTGCCGCGGCCATTACCCAAGGCTACGGCGCCCATGATCGCCGCACAAGTCGGCGCCAGTGGTCGCGGGCTCCCCATCTTACGATGCCCGTTGCGACTGGACTAGAGTGTGCCAGTTTGCAGCCTCATGGGACCACCTGAGGGGCTGGATTTGCAGCCTGAAGGGACCGGCGGATTTCCAGGGTCATGGGACCACCCCGTCAGGGGCATGTAGCTAGTGTGGGCGGATTGGGCGATTCGGCCGGAGGCTGTGACCGACGCGGCCCTAGCGCCGCACGCTGCGGGCGGTGCGGGCGTGCCTTCCGCTCGGGTAGCGCTCCAGATAGCGCTTGGCGGCTCTGCGAGCTTGCGCAGTGTTACCAGCATCTGCATGCGCCTCGATCTCACGCGCCAGCGCATCTTCTGCCAGCGGTCCCTCCGGCCACAGGGCACGCGCCTTGGCGAACGACGCGGCTGCTTCGCCCGGACGCTCCAAACCGTCCATGAGCACGCGGCCCAACGTGAAAGCAGCCAGGGCCGCCCGATGATCCTCGGGAAAGCGGGCGATCAGACGCCGCAGGGGTCGGAGCGCCTGGGCGGGGTGGCCACTGAGGCGTGCGACATCGGCAGCCAGCAGCAAGTCCGCGGGCTCGTCGCGGGGAGGAGCGCCGCTCTTGCGCTGCAGCTCACCGTAGGCCTTTCGGTACTCCCCGCTGCGGGCCAGCTCGCGCCAGTCGCCAGCGCGCCGGCGATCGGCCTGCTGGTTGCCGCCTTCTCGAGCAGCCGACGCCGACCACTCGGGCGGAAACACGCCTTCCTGGCCTGCCTTCAGGCTGCGCGAGCGGCCGTGCCAGCGCACCCTTACCCGGCCCTTGTGCACCTGTACCTGTGCGCCGAAAGGCAGACGCTGGACCGTAAAGCGGGTCCCAATGACCTCCACGCGCACGTCTCCCGCATCCACGGCAAAGACGCGGGAAGGATCGCGACGCACCGTGAACAGGGCGCTTCCGCCCAACAGTTGGGCCACGGTACCCGACGAGCCCCGGCGCGTCCGCATTGCGCTGTGGTCGTTCAGGAGAATCGCCTGCGAGCCGTCGCCGAAGCTGACCGTACGCTCGGATAACCGCGGCTCGTTGCTCGGCTCGGGGGGGGTTGCACGTGCGCTGTGCTGTGGAGCGCTGTGCTGTGGAGCGCTGTGCTGTGCAGGCGACACCACGACAAGCCCGTTATCGGGCTCGAGGAACCGGAGCCCGGTGGGGACGGCCAGCGCCAGCCCCAGGAGCACACCAGCGGCCCCCGTCATGCGACGCACGGCGCGACGGCGACGTCTTGCCAGGGCAGCCGCCGGCAGGCGTTCGGTCTGTTCGTCGGACCAGAAGGTCCGCACTTTCAGCTCGCCTCGCTCCAGCGCTCGTTCAAGCTCATTCATGGCAGCCCCCCCATGCACTCCCTGATCTGCCCGTGGGCTGCCGCGATCCGACGCTTGGCGGTAGCAAGCGAGCAATCGCACAGCTGGGCAATCCTGCCGAGGCTCTCGCCCTCCACGTAACGCAGCACCCAGGGAATCCGATGCTGCACAGCCAGGTTGTCGAGCACCGCATACAGCTCGCTGATCATCCGCTGCTCTTCCGGAGAGGCCCCGGGTTGCGCCAAGCGCTCGTAGCTGGGTTCGGCGGCCAGCTGGAACCAAGACCAGAAGCGCCGGCGACCGAGCTGCCTGCGTGACATGCGCACCGTGACCGTGGCCAGCCAGCCGCGCACCTCGGCGTGGCTCGTGCGGCGGCGCAGGCCGGTCGACGCGGCGGCAAACACCTCCTGCACCACGTCCTCCACCTCGGCCTCCCGGCCGAGCAGGCGCGAGGCTACCGACGCCACATAGGGGGCATAACGCCGGTACAGATTATCGAGCGTCAGGCTGGAGTCAGCCTCCACGTCGGCGCGTACCGTGTCCGCGTCTGGGGAAGGCCCCGAGGCTTCGACGGGTGCGCGCTCCGCTCCATCGCTGGTTACAAGCCTGAGCTTCGAGGTGCTTGGAGTTTGGGGGGAGGCCACGCCGCTCGCTCACTGCAG
>JAKSBK010000292.1 GCA_022361155.1 Pseudomonadota bacterium | reverse complement strand
GGCCTGACCGATGCTGCGGAAGTCAGCGCGGGGCGTGACCACACCTGTGCGCGACTGAAGAGCGGCCACCTCAAGTGCTGGGGCCGTAACAGCGCCAGGCAGCTTGGGGCGGTGGCAGCCACCGATCACAGCACTCCGGTCGACGTTGCGGGCGTCACAGACGCCGTCGAAATCGCCGCGGGAGCAGACCACAGCTGCGCTCGACTCAACAGTGGCCAGGTAAGTTGCTGGGGACGAAACGACGTGGGGCAGCTCGGAGACGGGTCAACGACCAGCAGTGCCATGCCGGTCGCCGTTGCCGGGCTTGTCGACGCAGCCGAAATCGTCGCTGGCCGCGACCACACGTGCGCGCGACCGAGCAGCGGCCACCTGGTTTGCTGGGGCGACAACAGCCGAGGCCAGCTCGGAGACGCAACCACGATGAACAGCAACATGCCGGTCGCTGTCGCGGGGGTCGCTGCTGCAGTCGAAGTCAGCGCAGGCCGTAGCCACACCTGCGCGCTGCTCGCCACGGGAGATGCCAAGTGCTGGGGACGCAATCAGTCCGGGCAGCTTGGCAGCTCCAACACCACGGACAGCACCTCGCCGCTCGACGTCACGGGATTGACTACGGCTGTCGAAGTTGCCGCGGGCGCGGACCACGTTTGCGCCCGCCTGGACACGGGCCGGGTGCACTGCTGGGGACGCAACGACCTCGGGCAGCTCGGCAACGGCACCACCGCCAACGCCACCATGCCGACCGCCGTGAGCGATCTGTGTGCCGGCGTTCCTCGACACGCCGGACTTGAATAGGACCCACAAATGGGCCAAGGTCCCGAGCATGTCGTCTCCACAACCACAAGGCGCATCCGGCCAAAGCGAACCTCCGGGGCTCCCGGAAGTACACGACGAAGCGGCCGACACGCCCTCCTGGGTGCCCCTCGCAGGTTTCACGCTCCTGGCCGTCGTCTCGCTGCTCGCGGTGGCGAGATTCCACTCCGGGGGCGACCCAGGCAGCAACGGCTCGGGCGACACCCAAGTCCAGGCGCAACCCTCATCGGGATGACCCCGGGATAGGTTCCCTAGACGTACGTAACCCTCATCGAGGTGACCCTCATCGGGGTGACCCCGGGATGGGTTTCCTGGACGTACGTACAGTTTACTGATATCGTACGTACATGACTACGGCAACCGACTTGCGCCGCGACATCTACCGGCTGCTCGATTCCGTTTTGGAAACTGGCAAGCCGCTGGAGATAGAACGCAAAGGGCATGTCCTGCGCATCAGCCGGGTGGACTCACCGGACCCTCTCGCTCGTATCCAACCACTGCCGGACTTGATCGTCGGGGATCCGGCCGACCTCGAGCACGTGGACTGGTCGGGCGAGTGGCGTCCGTGATCTACTTGGATACGAACGTCATCGGTTGGCTTGCGGCTGCTCCCGACCAGCTATCGAACACAGCCAAGAACCGGATCCGAGAGGCTGTGCAACTTCTGGTTTCTCCGATGGTGGAACTGGAAGTCGAGTATCTGCATGAGATTGGACGTTTGCGTCTTTCATCGCGGGACGTTTTCGCGCACGTTAGGACGGCGCTCGAAATCCGGGTCTGCGGCAAGCCGTTCCATGCAGTCGTCGAGATGGCGAAGCGACTGCGATGGACTCGGGACCCGTTCGATCGTCTGATAGTCGCTCAGGCGGCGCTGGACGACCAACCGCTGGTCACGCGAGACAAGGCGGTTTTGGCCAACTACAGGTCCGCCGTCTGGTGATGGGCTGTGTCAGGAGCCGACCGAGACGTCGGCTTGCGCCCTGATCTCGAGGTTGAGCGCGGGTCCACGCTTGCGCGACGGGCGCCGGGGCGCGCCCAGCCGGGAGGTGTCGAAAGGCGGTGGCCGGTTGGGATCGCATCCGGGCCGGAACCCCGAAGCATCGAAGTCGTAACTCAACGCGCCCTTGCCAAGCATCTGCGAAACTGCCTCGACCGTGACCGTGTGCAGTCCGGCTCGTGCGGGACTGCAGTAGCTCAGAAGGTAGTAGCTACGCATGACCTGGATGATGCGTTTGCCGATCTGGCGGAAACCCTCTGCCAGGGCCCCGGCGTCCTCGACACGCAGGTAGCCGTCCCGGCCGATGTCACCCAGGGTGCCATCGTCGATTTCGCCCCCGACGCCGATGGCGTATACCGAGTGGGCACTCTCGTCCAACGCGTTCATCATGTCGCCGTAGGACACTCGGTGGGCGCGATCGGTACCGTCGGTGAACACAACCAAGGTACCGAAACGCAACGGTGCGCGGGAACGCACGATGCCTCGATCGAGCTCGCCCAGCGCTTCCACCACGGCGCCGTGCAGGTTGGTGGAGGGATCTCTGCCCCGCAAGCGGTCGAGCCGCACCAGACCTCGGGACGTCCTGCGCCCCGAACGCGTGAAGGGAGTCACCACGTAGAGCTTGGCGGCCCCGTCAAAGGCGTACACGGCGACGCGCTGGTAGGCTTGCAGAGTCGAGAGGAACTCCGATGCCGCCGCGTAGACCAGCTGCGCCTGCCCGCTCTCGGTGACGCTCGCGCTGATGTCGACCAGCAGAATCGTGTAGTGCTCGGCGGCGATCTCCGGATTCACGATCGTCTGGCGGCTCTCGTTTAGCGAAACGAGTTGCCCGTCTTCGTAGATGTTGAAGTCGGTGGCGAGCAGGTCTGCCACGGGGACGGCCTCACGAGTCTCGACGGTGAAGAACACCGCCACGTTGCTGGGACGCTGGTACGCCGCCTGTACCATGCCGAGCTGAAGGCCTCCCGCACAGCCCAAGAGCCCAATGCCACAAGAAAACGAGAGCAAGCGAAGCGCAACCGCCCCCGAGCAAGGATGCAGGCGTGCCGGTCGTGGTGCGAACGTTCGACGCACGCTGCGCACCATATCACAGGCTTGGTCCTTCGCCTGACACCTCCCTCTCGAAACCGCCCGGCGGATCAGGAAGGGTCAGGGCGAGACGCCAGCGCCCGCCCTCCTGGACCACCGGTACCTCGACCAGGTGGGAGGAGTCCTCCGACTGAACCACGACCAGCGTGCGTCCCTGCCGTTGCCGCACCTTCAAGGATGCAGTCTCCGAGGGCGTGAACCGCAGGCGGAAGCGGCCGGCAGCGATCATCTCCCAGGGCTCGAAGCTCCGGCCCGCAAGCGTCACCGCCCGGCGCGCGCGACGCGCCAGGGCGCGGCGTGCCGGCTCACTCAAGAGCGCATAGGCAGCCCGGACGGCCTCCCGGTCGTGCCGGCTGCGATCCATGGCCGCCAGAAACAGGCTCACCGCACCGTCGGGGGTCGCATCGCTCACCTTGTGGCGGCATCCCGGCGCGGCACACGCCAGCCACGCGGCGAACGCAAGCAACGCTGGGGGTCGTCCCAGACAACGGGACCCCACGTGCCGGCTGCGGGCTGGTACGCTTTGCCGCCACGCGAGCCAGCCATCCCGTTTCGGCATCCTGGTCCCGACCATACTGCGCAGGCTGCGGCGCCGCCAGTAGGCGGCTACGAGCGTGGCTTCGCACGCTGCAGTTGACGATACGTCGACAACGGTTAGGGTCCAACAATAGCCGCTCGAGCTATTCCAGGATGGAACCCTGAGCTTTTTGGCCATCAAACAGCGAGGACGCAGATCATGTCCGGCGACAACACCTACGATGCGATCGTGATTGGCAGCGGCCCTGGCGGCTACGTAGCCGCCATACGGCTCGGTCAGCTCGAGCAAAGGACTCTGCTGGTCGAACGGGAGTACGTGGGCGGAGTGTGCCTCAACTGGGGCTGCATCCCTTCCAAGGCGCTGATCGCTGCTTCGGGTCTAGTAGACAAGCTGCGGCGCGCCGAGATCATGGGGATCACGACCGCCGGCCTGAACGTCGATGTCGGCAAGATGCAGTCATGGAAAGACGGTATCGTGTCGCGGCTTACCGGCGGCGTGCGCAACCTGGTCAAGGGTAGCGGCGGCACCATCGTCATGGGCGAAGGCAAGCTCACGGGCCCGCGCTCGGTGGATGTGACCAAGGAGGACGGTTCGGTCGAGAGCTATCAGGCGACCAAGGGCATCATCGTTGCGACGGGCGCGGAGCCGATCCGCATTCCAGGCTTCGATACAGACGGCGAGGTGCTGATCACGGCCCGCGAGGCCGTTAGTTTGCAGCACGTGCCAAAAACCTTGCTCCTGATCGGAGGAGGCATCATCGGCATGGAGCTCGGTATGGTCTACCAGAAGCTCGGCTCGCGCGTGATCGTGGTCGAGCTGATGGATCAACTGCTGCCGGGCGTGGACCTCGACATGGTCAAGGTCGTGCAACAGAACTTCAAGAAGGCCGGCGGCGAGGTCCTGCTGCAGGCTCGCGCCACAGACTGCCAGGTCCGCGATGGCAAGGCGCGCGTTCGCGTTGACTACCACAACGAGACCCGGGAAATCGAGGCCGACAAGGTGCTGGTGGCGGTGGGGTTCAGGCCGTTGTCCAAGTCGATCGGCCTCGAGGCGGCCGGCGTGGCCACCGACGAACGCGGGCATCTCATCACCAACGAGCTCATCCAGACCAACGTTCCCGGCATCTACGCGATCGGTGACGTGAGCGGGCCTCCTTACTTGGCCCACAAAGCTTCGAAGGAAGGCGAAATCGCAGCCGAGGTCATCGCGGGTCACAAGGCGGCCCGCGACTGGCGCGCCATGCCGGCCGCCATCTTCACGGACCCGGAGATCGCGACCGTAGGCTTGAGCGAGACCGAAGCGCGCAGGCAGGGTCGCGACATCAAGATCGGCAAGTTCCCCTTCGCCGTCTCGGGTCGCGCCATGGCCGTGAACGAGACGCACGGTTTCGTCAAGACGATCATAGATGCCAAGGGCAAGCAGCTGCTCGGCGTGGGCATCGTCGGACCCGAGGCCTCCGACCTCATCGCCGAGGGGGCGCTGGCGCTCGAAATGTGCGCGTTCGCTGAAGATGTGGGCCTGACCGTGCATCCCCATCCCACGCTGAGCGAGTCGGTCATGGAGTCGTTCAAGCACGCCGTCGGGGAAGCGATCCACATCCGCAACTGATCGCTCGTGCTGTACCTGATGCGGTTGGAGGCGCCTGCGCGGTTCGACGTTGGTGACCGACACGGGCTCGGTCATGCAGCTTAGGTCGCTGTCGGTCCATTGGCTCGGTCGCATCGGCTACGACGCGGCTCTCGCACTGCAGGACAGGCTGGTCGAGCTGCGCCGCGGCCGCGCCGCCGCGGATACCTTGCTGCTGCTCGAGCACGATCCGGTGGTGACCATGGGACGCGGCGGTCGGCCGGAACACGTGCTGCATACCCGCGAGGAGCTGGACCGCCGCGGAGTTCAGCTCCGAGACAGCGGCCGCGGCGGCGACGCCACCTACCACGGCCCAGGACAGCTGGTCGGCTACCCCATCCTGGACCTCGGCCCCGATCGGCGCGACGTGCGCCGCTACGTGACCGATCTCGAGGAGGTCATGATTCGGCTGGCGATGCTGTACGGGCTCCGAGCGCGTCGAATCGACGGGCTGCGGGGGGTGTGGGTCGACGATCGCAAGCTGGGGGCGGTGGGGGTGCGCATCAGCCGCTGGGTGACCAAGCACGGCTTCGCGCTAAACGCCGAAACCGACCTCGAGAACTTCGGGCTGATCGTGCCCTGCGGGATCAGCAACTGCCAGGTCACCTCGGTTGCTCGCGAAACAGGGCGGCCCATCGACCTCGAGCGGCTTGCGAAACAGACCGGCAGGGTGTTCGCCGAGGTGTTCGCGTGCGAGCCAAGGTGGCACGATGGCCCACCAACGGCCTTGCCGGAAGCGCCGGATCCGTGATTCCTTGGGGCCCGCGGAAGAACGACTCTTCCATTTCGCCGGTTCTGACCACCGCTGGCCATGTTGCTCCTCCTCGAAGTATCCCCAATACTCCTCGTCGT
>JAKSBK010000291.1 GCA_022361155.1 Pseudomonadota bacterium | reverse complement strand
GCATGCGCCCGGTCGCTTGGATGCACGGCGACATCCACGATCTCCAGCCCGCTCACGCCCCCTTGGGCTTCGGCGAAGCTGCAGGCTGCGTCGGCCCCGAGCTTCAGACCACGGAGCGTGCCGGCCATCAGCGTGCCGTTGCCGAACAAGCCCAGCATGGGATCTTCCATGCCGCCGTAGCCAACAGCCTCTTCGCAGATCAATGACCAATGCCTGCCCCCATCCCGCGTCACCAAGAGCCCGTAGGTCGCGCGCACGATCAAGTGCTCGGGGTCGCGCCGATCCTCGATCACCTGCTGCGACGCCGGGTAGCGCCCGTTGGCGACCGCGACCTGCGGCAGACACGCGCTAACGAGCAGGCAGGCGGTAGCCCACGCCTGCATCGCCGACACAGTCCTGGGTGGCGGGCTGCGAGGGTACCAACCCTTCCCATCCGCTCTAGGGAGCACAGAACTGCAAGCAATGGCCAAAGTTGGAGCAGGATGGCATGGCGAGCAGGAAGCATGTCGGTTTGCCACACGAGGGGGGCCCTGACATTCCCCGCAGGACACAAATAGGTCGAGGTCCTAGACGGGCGATCGTCCTGCATTCAAACTCCTGCGGACAGGGGGCCAAGCCCCAGCCGCCCGTGCTCGGGAAGCCCCCTTGCCCGCCTTGAGCAGCTCCTCCACCGACACCGGCCATACCGCCGCCAACACCGCCCCGACCACCAAGACCGCCCCAGCCAGCTCGACCGCCCATGCCGCCGAGGCCACCTTGCCCCCCGAAGCCACCCAGTCCTCTCACGCCGGCGCCACCCGCGACACCGCCTGTGGCGTTCACACCGCCCGTGGCGCTCACACCCCCTTGACCGCCCAAGCCGGCCCATCCGGCTCGGCCTCCTATGCCGCCGGCGCCGGCCTGCCCCCCGAAGCCACCCCGGCCCGCGGCGCCGGCCACCGCCCCGCTGCCGCCGGTAGCGCCGCGGGTGCCGCCCATGCCGCCCCCCGCCGTGCCGCCCGCTCCCGGACGGCTGACCGTTCTGCCCCCGCAGGCTCCGAGCAGCAGCGCAGAGCCCGCTAGCAGCGAGAGCAACGAGCAGGACGTTGGGGTGTGTCGTGCTTCGTGCGAAGACATCGCAGGAGCTCCTTTCGCTCGTGGTCGCAGCCGGGGGCTAACACTGGCCGCGAGCCTAGGGGTTGGTGGGAATCCCGGCGGCCGGGAAGTTCCCGACAGCCCCGCTTCCGTTCGCGTAGATGAAGCCGTCGTTGGTCCCTTCCACCGAGTAGAAGAGCGAGTAGATGTCGCTCGAGCCACCGGTCACCATGATGTCGAGCCTGAGCGGCTGGCCGGCGGAGGCACACGCAACATCGAGCGGGACGTTTATGGTGATCCCGCCGCCGAGGGGAGTAAACTCAATCCGTTTGTCGAGAATCGTCCCAGCCCGGCAGCGCGTGGGACCCTTCGCCGCGTAGCGCTAACGCAACAAGTTCAGATCGAGCAACTGCTCGAGACCCTGAAGCACAAGTGCCGAGAGCTTGAGGAGTTCAAGACAGGTACCATCGCGGCGCAGCTGGGCATCCATCACGACGCGGTCCAACGCGCGATCGGTCGGCTCGGCCCCGCACCCAAGAACAGGCCCGCGGTCCGCAGTGTGCTCCAACCGATGGCGTCTCAACATGCATGGCTCGGTCGAAGCCAGGCCTTTGTACTGAGAATCTTGGAAACGCTTACTTCCGTATCGGCCGCTTGGCCGCGTCGGGGTTGGGTGTAAAGTTGTGTGTCGTGTCGGGCATCGCGTACCAGTAGCAGCCCACGACGTACTCCAACTCGCGGTTGGACATCGCCTCCATGTCCAGCTTCATGGACGTGTTAAACGGCATCGTGTCCAACGATCGGCTGCGGGTCTGGGTTGAGTAGCCGTAGCAGTTGTCGACCGGTGC
>JAKSBK010000290.1 GCA_022361155.1 Pseudomonadota bacterium | reverse complement strand
GCGACAAAGGTGTCGGTGCTGAACCACATCACCTCGTGCCAGGCATAGCTGGCGACGTACGTCGTGTGCTTCGTCCCAGGGCCCGGCGCGTCGCGCGTTACGATCGCGCTGGGCGCTTCCCCCACCGGCACGAAGGTCTGTCCCGGCACCCTCGGATCGCTGTCCCTCACGGTCCTCGTGGCCAGGTCGACCGCTGCCACTTCTCCTCGGGCCGACTGGAGCACCAGCGCGAACAGCCGGTGGTTTTCGCTGTCGTCGCGGCACAGCTGGTTTGGAACCGGCCGCTCGTCGCTGTCGACGCACACGAGCGCCACTTCCGAAGGGCGCTCCAGATTCGCCGGAGCCCGGTAAAACGGCTGGCTCCCGCAGCCGGCCTGTACGGCCGCCAAGACGACACACAGGCTGTAGCCGAGCCAGCCTTTCATCTCAACCGCCCGCATCCGTATCCTTGGGCCCAGAGCCGATGGATGCCACGATGCGAATCTCGCCGCCCTGGCCTCGTGGTCCATGAGCGACCAGCGGCGCCAGGTTCACCACGCGAATAGCCGAGCTCCTGAAATCGGCGACATAGAGATAAGGCCGCAACGGTGAAGGGTCCAGCGCCATCTCGAACGGGCCGTTGAAGCCCTGAACCACCGAAACGACACGATGCAGCTCCAGGTCGATGATGTACAAGACACGCGCGTCAAAGCAGCTCACGAACGCAAATAGGCGAGGGTCCTGGGCGACGCGTCCCACCAGCAGGCGCGAGGGCCCGTCACCGACCTCGATCACCTGCTTGGCCTTCACGAGCCCGTCCGCTGCAGCAGTCACCCCGATGTCAACGACCAACAGGGCATCCGGTGCACGTGAGATGATGAACATCTCGTCCGGGTTGTTCGGGTTGGCAGCAAGCGCGCGGCTCTCGCCACCCGCAACTCCGGACACGATCACGTTGCCTGCATGGTAGAGCACGCCGGTACGGTCGGGAGATGCCTGCCCGCCGAGGGAAGAGACGCCCACACGACCGAGCACCCCTCCTTGCCGCGTGAGCAGTGCCAACCCGGAAGAAGGCTGGTACTCGATCCCCGACAGCAGCGTGCCCGTGTCGAACAGGTGCGACTGCGCCGGGACACCCAGTGGACAGGTCGGCCCCGTGCATGGCTCCTCGAGCAGCAAGCTCACCAACCCGAAGCGATGCGCGACCAGCACCATGTCTCTCAGCTCGCCCGCGAGGCTCGCCTGCCCAACAGCGACCGCGACGGGCTCGAGCACCGGATCGCCGACGTCGACTCCCGGTGGCAGCGGCATCGACTCGAGCCAGCGAATAGGAATCCGATGGCCTGACCAACAATGCCGGTCCTCACCGCAGTAGAAACGGCCCTCTGGATCCACGTCGACGTAATAGAGTCCCCCCTGGTCGGCACGTGTTGGCACATACAGACGGTTGCCGGCGCGGTTGAGCTTCATTCCCGAGGCGAACGAGTCGATCAGCACTTCATGCGCGACGATTTCTTGCGCCCGGACGGCGTCTTCCCTATTTGGCTGGCACGCCGCCTCTGCGAGGACGCAATCGCCGCTTCCCACCAGCCCCCGAGTCAGCTTGTACAGGCAACAGTGCAGCCGCTCGAGGTCGAGCGACTGCAGGCTTCCGGTACTGTACTTCAGATCGAAGTTTGCATTCGCCACGAACAGGAAGTCTGGCGCCAGTATTGCTGGCCCTGGTCGCGGCGCAGCCATGGAAAGGGCGATGGGAGCGTTCAAGATCCCGACAGGAGGGTCCTGCCCCCTGCTTTGGAAAACACAGGCAGACAAGCACAGCGCGAACAACGGCGCTGTGACGCCCGGCGCGACAAATTGCCGGCGCAGCCCGCTGTGCCCCTCGCGCGATTCCCGTGAGGAAACCCGCTCGCAGGTACGCCTCAAACCGCGACGGGCGGGAGCCTGAGCCATTGCGTTCGGCATGCCGGCGGCCAACCTAGCCGTTGGCCGCACAGGCGGCAAGCGTGACCACGGGCACCCTCACTGCCAAGGATCGAGCACTTCGCTTTGGGGTATGAGGCCCGGGCCCTCTCGCTCTTGGCCTTTGGTCTCCCCGGCCGGCTTCTTGCGCCTGCTTGGCGCTCGACTCGTGGCTCGGGTCCTGTCGAGCCTGGGCTTGGAGGGCCTGGATCGCTTGTCGAGCTCGACCCGCAGCTGTTGCGCAGTGCTCGCGGAGACGCGAATGTCCTTGGCACGATAGCCGGACTTGCGAAGCTCTAGCTCGATGACCTCGTCACCGGACGGCCTCGCAATCCGCAGCGGCGTTACACCGACCAGCTGGGTTCCGCGATACACCGACGCACCTCGCGGAGTGCTTTCCACCCGCACGCCGGTCTGTTCCGCGAGCGGCGGCTGGGGCGAAGCGGGCTCGGCTCCTCGCCCGAGCGCTTTGTTTCCTTCGCTCTTGGAACCCGTCTCGTGCTTCGTGGCAACGGCCGTGTCCCGGATCGGTGCAGGCGCTGCGGTTTGCTGCGGCGCAGGCGAGTCGGTTTGTGGAAGCGCCGGTTCCCCGCTCGAACCGAGCGCGAACATCAAACCGCCCCCGATCGCCGCCAGGGCTCCCAGACCGATCAGAATCGGTACGGTGGGCTTCTTGACCGGCAGCTCGGGCTCACCGAGGTCGAATGATAGCCGACTGCCAGCCTCGTTCCCCAAGGCGCCGGCGCCCCCGGCGCCATTGGGACGCTGCCCCCCGGCCGCTCGTGGAGCCCGTCCTGCCTCGAAGGCCTCCAGCTCCGCGGCAACCTCCGCCATGCTCTGGTAGCGGTGCTCCGGTTTCTTGCTCAGGGACTTCATGATCACGGCTTCGAGCCCCGGCGGCACGCCGGCAGGAGGCTGCAGCTTGCGAGGCGCGATGGGGTTCTCGTAGATGTGCTTGGTCAGGATTCCCATCAGACTATCGGCGTCGAACGGCACTCGCCCGCTGCTGAGCTCGTACAGAATGACACCGAGTGCATAAATGTCCGTTCGTTGGTCTACGCTGGTGCCCGCGCACTGCTCCGGAGACATGTAGTGCGGGGTTCCGAAGACCTGGCCCGCCTGGGTCAGCTTGCTGCTGCCGCCACCCACTTTCGCAATACCAAAGTCCAGCACCTTGACGAAATCGTCGTGACCACCACGGCGGATGAGTTGGATATTGTCCGGCTTCAGATCACGGTGAACGATACCCGCTTCGTGGGCCGCACCGAGCGCGTGGCACAGCTGCCTGGCGATCCTGACGATGCGCTGCGTAGCGAGCCTGCCCTCACTCATGGCGTCGGCCAGGGAACGCCCGGGTAGGTACTCCATCACGATGTAGGTGGAACCGTCCGGAAGCGCCCCGAAATCGCTGATGTCCACGATATGCTGGTTGCCGATCGCCGATGCGCTCTGCGCCTCCTGCCGGAAACGTGCAAGCACGTGAGCGTTCTTGGACACTTCGGCGCGGAGAACCTTGATCGCGAGCGGTTTGTTGAGCGCGGTGTGCACCGCCTTGTAAACCAGTCCCATGCCCCCCTCGCCGATCACGGCCTCCATTCGATAGCGCGAATCGAGCACCCTCCCGATCAGCGGGTCGCTTCGGGCTGTCAGCGCGCTGGCCTGGCTCTGTTCCGGGACGGAACCACTTGCTCCGCTTCCGTCGTGTCGTTCCATGAGGCCCGAACGCCCGCAAAAAACACTCCTGATGAGCATCCGCTATCCATGGCTCAGGGTCAAGCTAAGGGGGCGCGACAAAATGGACCCCCAGGTTGCCCAAAACGGCGTCGATGTAGCTGAAAGCACCTGCGGAAGCCTCTGTAAATCGCGAAGAAACGAACTGCAACATGCAACTCTTCAGCGACGAACAGAAGGCCGCCGCTCCTCGAGCAGCTGCCGCTTCTGCTGGCACTCGCGAAGCGCGTCCCGGGCGCGCATTTCGTGGAGCTCACCCTGGCTCTGATCAGGGTCGTCACAGAATATGCAACGTTGAGGTAGACGCCGCCGCTGCTGGCGCGCGGGCGGGCGTGTTCACGGCTTACGCCTCGAGCCGTGCCGCGTGCGATCCTTCCCGGCGCTCGGCACTGCGGCGGCGGCCGGCACTGCGGTTGCGGCCGGCACTGCGGTTGAGGCCGGCACTGCGGTTGAGGCCGGCACTGCGGCGGCGGTCGGCGACAGTTGGTGCAGGTGTGCCACCCTGGTAACCAGACGCGCGATGCTCGCGAGCAGGCGCAGACGGTTGTCGCGAACGGCAGCATCGTCGACCATCACGAACACGGCATCGAAAAAGTGGTCGATGGGCTGTCGCAGCTCCCTGGCAATCTGTACGAGCGCGGTCTCGTAGTCGCGGATCTCCAGGGCGCGTTCCACGCGGGGGCGTAGCTCATCGAACGCCTCTGCCAGCACGGTTTCTGCTCCTGGCTCCATCAGATCACGCCGAGCCTCCCCTTGCACTTCGGCGGCGATGTTGAAGCTGCGCTTGAAGGCCACGGTGAGCGCCGCGTACTCGGGCATCCGGCGCAGCATCTCGACCGCGCTCAGCCGCTGCGCCAGATCCTCCAGCGACTCGAAATCCCACGCGGCCAAACAGGCTTCGACCACGTCGCCGGTGTGGCGCTCCCCCAGATAAGCTCTAAGACGCGCCCGGAAGAATCGATCGAGCTCCGAGACCACCCGATCGCAAGGCGCAAGGCTGCCCGGATCGTGAAGCCCGTACGTGCGACGTACGAGCGACTTCAACCGGACGTCGATCGGGCCCTCCAGGGCTGTGCGCACGATCCCCAAGGCCGCCCTTCGCAAGGCGTAGGGATCGGCCGAGCCACTAGGAGACAGACCGATCCCGAAACAACCCACGAGCGTATCGATGCGGTCTGCAACCCCAACACAGGCCGATACCGCCTCGGAAGCGACGGGGCCGTGTGCCGCGACCGGCAAGTAATGATCCTGAATTGCTCGCGCCGCGCTTGCCTCCACGCCCTCGTGTTTGGCGTACCAGCTGCCCATCACGCCCTGCAGCTCCGGAAACTCTCCAACGATCGCGGTGGTCAAGTCCGCCTTGCACAGGCGTGCCGCCTGCCGGCAGCGCTCGAGGTCCACCTCGCAATAACCAGCCAGCTCGGACTGCAGGGCGATGATCCTCCGCACCTTGTCGCCGACGCTGCCGAGCTTGGCTTGGAACACGACCTGATCCAGCTTCTCCACACGCTCGCTCAAGGTGAGCTTGCGGTCCTCGGCCACGAAAAACTCGGCGTCGGCAAGACGCGCTCGAAGCACGCGGTCGTTGCCCTGCCTTACCACCTCGGAATCGCCCGGGCTGTTGGCGACGGTCAAGTACCGGGCCAGCAGCTGCTCCCCGCCGGGCGCACGCAGCGCGAAGTAGCGCTGATGCCCGCGCAGGACGGCCACGACCACCTCGGAAGGAAGCCCCAGAAACCGAGCGTCAAAGCTGCCGCACAGCACGTGGGGCTCCTCGACCAGCGACGCGCATTCGCTGAGCAAGAAGGCGTCCTCGATCAGCTCGCCGCCCGCTTGCTCGGCGCTTGCTCTCAGCGCGGACAGCATGACGTCGCTGCGCTGCTGCGGGTCGACCACTACGTGGGCCCTGCGCAGCGCGCTCACGTAGGCCGACGGATGCCCGATTCGCACAGCCTCGGGAGCCAGAAACCGGTGTCCGCGCGTGTAGCGCCCAGCGGTCACGCCTGCGAAGCTGAACCTGAGCTCGTGTTCTCCAAGCAGCGCGACGATCCAGTGGATCGGCCGTCCAAACGCTACCCGGCCGGTGCCCCAGCGCATGGACTTGCGGAAGGAAATCGCGCCGCAGAGCTTCCCGAGCAGCCCAACCAAGACATCGCCCGCCGGCCGTCCGGGGGCGCGGCGTTCGATTGCGACGTAATCTCCCTTGGGCGTGGCAACGACCTCGAGCTCGCTTGCTGTTCTGCCGTGCCTGCGGGCAAAACCTGTTCCCGCTTTGGTGGGTCTGCCTTGCGTGTCGAAGGCCAGCGCCTTGGCTGGACCAAGCACCTGCTCGCGCAGATCGCGCTGATGCTCGCGTACGTCGTCGACCCATAGCGTCAGTCTGCGCGGCGTGCCCATGGCGCGTGCCGGGCCGTGATCAAGCCGCTCCGCCGCCAGCAGCTCACGGGCCAGCTCAGGCAGTTGCTGCAGGGCGTCGGCCAGGAACGACGCGGGCAGCTCTTCGGTGCCAATCTCCAGTAGCAGCGGCTCGGGCATGGCTCCCCTACGTTGCGTTCCCGCCGCTTCGCGAGGGCATGCCGTGCGCTTCGCCCTGTTGCCGGTGGCGGCGCGCTTCGCCCTGTCGCGGCGAAGCGTTGAGCAGGGGGTATCCCAGCGCCTCACGTTGCGCCACAAACGACTCGGCGCAGGCCCGGGCGAGCCGTCGTACCCGTCCAATGAAACGCTGGCGCTCGGTCACAGCGATGGCGCCGCGCGCGTCGAGCACGTTGAACAGGTGGCTGCACTTGATCGCGTGGTCGTAGGCAGGCAGCACCAATCGGTCAAGGGGTTCCGCAGCGAAACCCGCTGCACCGCTCGCGGAGTCTTGCAGCGCCAGCAAGCTGAGACACTGTTGCTCGTAGCGGTCGAAGAGCTCGAAGTGCAGGTTCACGTCGGCACGTTCGAAATTGTTCGTGCTACACTCCCATTCCGCACGCTTGCGCAGCTCGCCG
>JAKSBK010000289.1 GCA_022361155.1 Pseudomonadota bacterium | reverse complement strand
TCGGGCGGGGGGCCTCCCGACAGCCCCGGAGTTGTATATACAACTGCGGGGCTGTCCTCCTCGGTGCACAGCGTGGAACATGGGCGTCGGGCGGCCCTCGGACGGGCGTCCGCCGACGGGTCGGGTGGAGGTGCGGACTCCCGTCCACCTTGGAGTTGTATATACAACTTCGGAGCATGCGTTGCTCCTAGTGGAACGGCGTGAAACGAGGGCGTTGAGGGTTGTTGGGGATGACGGGGGCTGCCGGGAGCCGCCGGGGCGGTCGGGAGCGGGCCGGGGCCGGGTCGTGGCGGGGCCCGATCCCTGTCCGATGCCCGGGCCGGCTCAAGCCGTCTCCGGGTCGTCGTCCGTCTCCGGCGTCTCCGGCGGCAGGTCCGGCCGGTCCTGGCGGGCGTCGATGACGCCGCGGCGGATGGCGCGGGTGCGGGTGAAGTGGTCCTCCAGGGCCTGGCCGTCGCCGCGCCGGATGGCCCGCTTCAACGCCGTCAGGTCCTCGTCGAAGCGGCCCAGGATGTCCAGCACCGCCTCCCGGTTGGCCAGGAACACGTCGCGCCACATCACCGGGTCCGAGGCGGCGATGCGGGTGAAGTCCCGGAAGCCGGAGGCCGAGAAGCGGATGACCTCGCCCTTCAGGTCGTCCTCCAGGTCCGTGGCCGTGCCGACGATGGTGTAGGCGATCAGGTGCGGCAGGTGCGAGGTGATGGCCAGCACCTGGTCGTGGTGCCGGGCCTCCATGAATTCCACCTCGCTGCCGACCCGGCGCCACAGCTCGGCCACCTTGTCGACGGCGTCCGGGTCGCTCTCCGGCGTCGGCGTGACGATGGTCCAGCGGCCGGCGAACAGCTCCGGGAAGCCGGCGGCGGGGCCCGAATGCTCGGTGCCGGCGACGGGATGGCCGGCCACCGGGCGGACGTGGCCGGGCAGCAGCGGCACCACGTCCTTCAGGAAGCATGACTTCACGGACCCCACGTCGGTGACGATGGCGCCCGGGGCCAGGGCCGGTGCCATGGCCTCGGCCACCTGCCGGTAGGCGCCGAGGGGGGTGCAGATGACGACGATGTCGGCGCCGCGCACGGCCTCGGCCGGGTCCAGCCAGTAGGCGTCGCCGAGTTTCAGCTCCCGGGCCATCTCCAGGGTCTCCCGGCGCCGGGTGGCGATGGCGACCTCGCCCGCCAGGCCCTCGCGGCGGACGGCCCGGGCCAGGGACGAGCCGATCAGGCCGATACCCACCAGCGCCATGCGCCGGAACAGGGGGGCGGCGGCGCTCACGCCGTCGCCTCCTCGTTGCGGCCCATGAAGGCGGCGAGAGCGTCGACCACGGCCCGCATCTCGTGCTCCAGCCCGATGGAGATGCGGAGACAGTCCGGCAGGCCGTAGCCGGCCATGCGGCGGACGATGATGCCGCGGCCCTTGAGGAAGGCGTCCGCCGCCACGGCGTCGCGGCCATGGGTTCCGGCGAAGCAGACCAGCAGGAAGTTGCCGGCGCTCTGCGGCACGGCGAGGCCCAGGGCCAGCAGCCGGTCCCGGGTCCACGCGCGCCAGCGGGTGTTGTGGTCCCGCGAGCGGACCACGAAACCGGCGTCGCCCACCGCCGCCACGCCGGCGGCCAGGGCCGGTGCCGAGACGTTGAAGGGCCCGCGCACCCGGTGCAGCACGTCGACCACCGCCGGCGGGCCG
>JAKSBK010000288.1 GCA_022361155.1 Pseudomonadota bacterium | reverse complement strand
GGGGCTCGCTGGCAAGGCGGACCGACGAAGACTGCGGTTCATTTCGATGCGGTGCAGCGCATATTCGAGGAGGTCCCAACGCCGCCAGCGGGCGCCAGGGCTGGGGCCAAACGATCAGGATTCCTGTGGCGAGGTACTAGTCGGGACGGTCGCTACCTACACCTAACCTGACGGCACCAGCGCACAGCGCGGCTTGCGCGTGTCTGTGTTCCCGGATGCTGCTAGCCTGGCCGGGTGAGCAGCCGCGACCTTTTTGCGTTCATCGACCACGCTCGCGAAAAGGGCATGGATCACGCCACCATCCGATTGCTTCTGCACTCGGCGGGCTGGAAGGAAAAGGAGGTCATCGAAGCGCTTGCTAGTACGAGCCTCGAGATGCCCGTTCCGCCGCCACCGGACAGGGGCGGAGCAAGGGAGGCGTTCCTGCATCTGCTGAGCTTCGCCGCGCTGTACACCTCGATCATCGCCGTCGTGGTGCTGCTGTTCCAGTACGTCGATCGCTGGTTCCCTGACCCTGCGCTGCCGGTGAGAGCCGGCATCGAGCGCTTGTCGACCGTCCGCTGGTTTCTCGCGGTGGCCATCGTCTCGTTTCCCGTATTCGTGTGGCTCTCCCGCGTCTTGCTGGGCGAGATTCGGACGCACCCGGAGCGGGCCTGGAGCGCAACGAGGCGCTGGCTGACCTACGTGACGCTTCTGTTCGCGTCGCTGGCCGTCGGCGGGGCTCTGATCACGCTTGTCTTCGGTTTGCTCGAGGGCGAGCTGAGCGCTCGCTTCCTGCTGAAAGTGCTGGCCGTGCTCGCCGTAGCGGGTCTGACTTGCATCTACTATCTCCTGGCGCTGCGCTTGGCGCCGAAGGAACGGGGATCGACCCGCCTGCATCGCGCATCCGCATCGGCAGCAGCAGCGATCGTGCTGCCGACCATCGTATGGGGCTTTGTCGTGGCAGGCTCTCCCGGGACGGCGCGGGTACACAAGCTCGACCAGCGTCGCCTCGACGATCTGCGGCTCATCGTGCGCGAGATTCAAGACGCCTGTCTCGGCGCTGCGCGCTCGCTTCCAGTGCATCAGCGGCGTCTCGAACGCCCGCTGCCGGCAACGCTCGAACAGCTGGTCGCTCGGGCAGCTCGAGAGCGGCCAAGGATCCAGGATCCAGAAACCGGACACAAGTACGGTTACGCCATCTTGGATCAGACCCGCTTCGAGCTCTGCGCGACGTTTCGCCTGCCGCGCGACGAGAAGCAGGCCCCGAGCTGGAACCACCCCGCGGGGCGACATTGTTTCGAGTTCGACGTCCTGCGCCCGAGGCGGCCCGTCGCGATGCAACCGGGGGCAAGGCCCAGCGCCAGCCGCCCCTGACCCCTGCCGCGTTTGCTGCATGCGCATTCTGCAAGGGCCCGCGGAAGTCGAGCGATTCTGCCACGTGCCCCAAGCCTCGAGCGCAGCGCGCTGGTCCGGGTTGCGCACGAGGCGGCAGCGTCTGGTCTAAAAGCCTCGATCCGCGGGGCCTTCTGGCCCCGGGTTTGGGGCCCGTGCTGGACGTGCTCGGGAAGATCGGGCATATGATCGCTTCCATGGCTCGAGTGGAGTCGACTCGGCACTTGTTCGAGTTCTTCCCGAACCCGGCCGGCAAGGAGCTCGTAGTGAGCCGCCCATCTACAGCGTGCGCTTCGGCTAAGGGGTGATCGTACGCGCCAGCCAATGTCGGTCGTCGATGAAGTCGAACAAGGCCTCGGCCAACAGCCGGTGCCCGAGGGGAGACGGGTGCGGATCGGACTCGCTGAGCACCAATACCGACGATAGATAGTCTTCGATATCACGCTCCTGCAGGTACGCTCCGAAAACAGGGGCGCCGGGCACGCGCGGTAGCTCGAGCTCATCGAGGACAGCGCTGACGTCGTCAGGGTAGGCACTATGGGACATCACGACGAGCTCGAAACCGTGCTTCTCACTTAGCGTTACGAGCTCGGTCATGGCGCGACGATAGGCGTCGATGCCGACCATTTCGCGATAGCGTTCGGGCACCCGTTGTGGATCGTTCTCGAACGCCTGGCGAGATTGTTGCAGCGTCGTTTGCAGCGGCGCGTCGGTCGTTTGCAGCGGCGCGTCGGTCATTCGAAACGATGGAGTCCACGGCATTCTCTTCAGACGCGTCCAGACGAAGTCGACGAGGAACGAGCGACTCGGGTCGTGCCATTGGCTCGGTTCGGTGAGGAAATTGGGCAGTTGCAGGTCGTTGGGAACGTAGTCGATGATCACGATATCCGGCTCGTGCACCAGCCACTTCGCCTTGAACGCCTCGACTTCCATCACGGTATTGTAGCCGGGCACACCTGTATTGATGATGTCGAGCTCAAGATCAGGGTAGCGCGCACGGATCTTGTCGCCCAACAGCGAAAGGTAGCACTGCTCCTCCCGCACGCCCCACCCGAACATGACCGAGTCTCCCAAACCGACGATACGCAGCGATCCTTCCTCTTTGCGCAGATCGGTCGCGCCTCCCCGAAAACCCCACGCATTGATGCGCACTGGCTGCCCGTGGAACGTAACATCGCACTCCGGAACCAGCTCGTAGACGATGTGGGGATTCTCGTTGGGCTGGATAAAGGCACGCACGGAAACGTTGCGATCCGCCGGGATCGCCGCCAACATGCTCTTGTGGCTCTCCATGACGTCTCCAAAGGTCACGTGCGAGACCGCGGCGTGGATGCGCAAAGCTGCTTCGAGCAGGCCAGCGCTGAGCGCGACCGAGACCAAGACCAGGGCGCCACGCATCAGCCACAGACGGCCTTTGGGGGATCCGGCGGCGCAGCCCACGAGCAGCACGCACGGTGCGAGCCGCAACGCGCGCGTTCGAAGCTTGCTGGTCATTGGGGCAAGTTTGCTAACCGCTCTTCTTACCGAATAGCTTGGTAATGAAGCCGCCGGTTTCGGTCTTGGCTCGCGCCCTGCGGATTCCGGCGAGGCGCACCTCGCGTCCCGCTTCCAGATGGCGAGGATTGATTTCGAGTGTTGCGCGAAACGCAGCCAGCGCTTCCCGCTTCTTGCCCTTGCGCTTGAGGATCAGCCCCTTGGTGAAGTGCGCGCGTTCGTGTTCGGAGTTCAGCTCGAGCGCCCGTACGACACCTTGCTGTGCGTCCGCGGGCACGGCTTCGCTATCGGGTGCCATCTGCAGCAGCAAGTACGCACGCATGGCATGGTAGTCTGCTTCGTCCCCGTTGAGCTTGAGGATGTCGTCCAGCAGCTCCAGCGCCTCGGCATAGGCCCGCCTGCGCGCCAGCACCTCGACCTTTTGGTACTGCACGGCGGCTTCCATGATCGCCGACACTTGGCGTGCTTCGGCCGGCGTGCCGCCGCCCAGCTCGATCGAGGCTTGATAGCGAGCGCGCTGCGGGTCGTTGCTCAGGCAAGCGTGCGCCTCGCTCAGCAGGCCGAACACGAGCTCCACGTGCGCGCGCAAGGCTTCGAGCGGCTCCGGAAGTCGATCGGGGTGCCAGGTCTTGGCCAGGCCGAAGTAGGCAGCGCGTACGCCGCCGGCGTTGGTGTGGGTGTCGACACCCAGCATCTCGAAGTAGTTCTCGCTGTCGATGCCCTGATAGCGCTCGACGATTTCGGACCAGCGTGCGGCGTGCTCCTGGGAAAGGTCCGGCGGCATGCTTGGAAGGGGTAGCGAGCGCGGCTGCAGCGAAGCGGTCCGCGTCATCTCCGTGCGCCGCGCAGTCCTTCGCTGCGGCGGGGTGCCGCTCGATTTTCCAACGGCCTGCATTTGCGTGGAGATCGTGCTTCTGCCGCCGCGCGCATCCCCCCTGGCGCCGAAGTTCTCGACGCAGCGGGTGATGGCGAGCAGGTAGACGACCCTGCGCGCTTTGGACTCGGGCAGCCCGCTAACCTGTACGAGCGAGCTCAGATCCGCGGGTTCCGCCCGCAGCAGATCGATGAAGCCACGCTCGGCGGACCCGAACTGGAAGCGGTGCAGGGGCGCTCCGGGCTTGAGGCGCAGCGGCGTCTGACCGAGTCGACCGAGCACGCGATCGACGACCGCATCGCGCGTGTGGTGTGGGAGCGAGAGGGCCAGGATGCGCATTGGGTCCCACGGACCTCGCAGCGCATGCGGGCCTCGTCCTACCAGATCCGCCTCGTAGAAGGCATAGCGTGCGGGGCCACGCAGGAACAGGGGCAGGACACCCTGCTCGAAGCCTTCGACCGGAACCTCGAAGCGGGCTGCGATCGGCTGCCCCTGGCGAAAGAGCAGCGCGGATCGCCCCTGCTGCTGCCCGGGAGCATTCCCTTGCTCTGTCCCGACCACCAGCGTACCAGTGAGCCGATGTGTTTCGATGTAGACGAGCAGGTGCGCGAACGGGGTCTTGGTGAGGGTGCCTTCGGCCTTCGCCTGCGGGGCCGCCATGCCAGTTTCGCGCTCCTTCCTAACAGGCCTGCACGTTTCATGGTACAGCACTACCGCTCAGCAGGCCGGTAGAAAAAGCGCGTAACGCCGCTCTTGCCAGGGAGTGTCTTCAAAATCGGACCGAGAGCCCGAGGATGATCGGAATAGTGGGGTTTTCGCCGTGACGAGGTGATGTGGTGCATCGTTCATGAGCGGCGGGAGACCCCACGATTTCGAGGGCCTCGGGATCGACGGGAGCATTTGGAAAGACACTCCCTGGCAGAAGCACCCGCCCCGGTAATGCTATGTTGCTCGGGCGCCGGGCCAAACGCGGTCATTTCAGGCGCGGTTTCATCCAAGGCGGATCAGCACATGGACGAGCTTCCATCCCTCGAACGCGAGCTCACCCGCCGCATGGGCGCGTGCATCGGGGAATTCGGCCTGATCGCAGACGGCGACCGCATCATGGTCTGCATGAGCGGAGGCAAGGACAGCTACACCCTGCTCGAGCTTCTGGAGCGCTGCCAGAAGCGTGCGCCTCTGCGTTTCGAGCTCCTCGCGGTGCACCTCGATCAAGGTCAGCCCGGCTACGACGGCGCACCGCTGCGCCGCTGGCTCGAGCAGCGCGGCACGCCGCATCGGATCCTCCACGAGGACACCTACAGTGTCGTTCGAGCCAAACTGGATGCTCGGGCCACCTATTGCTCGCTGTGTTCACGCTTGCGGCGCGGCGTTTTGTACAATGCAGCGGAGGCTTTGGGTTGCAGCAAGATCGCGCTCGGGCATCATCGAGACGACGCGCTCGAGACCCTGATGTTGAATCTCATGTTCACGGGCTCGCTGGGCGCGATGCCGGCCAAGCTGCGCAGCGACGATGGTCGCAACACGGTGATCCGGCCCTTGTTGTATGCGGCGGAGGCTACCATCGAGCGCTATGCGCGGGCGAGGCGCTTCCCCATCCTGCCCTGCAACCTATGCGGATCGCAGCAGCAGCTGAAACGCCGGCAGGTCAAGCGTTGGCTGAGCCAGCTCGAGCAGATCGCGCCCCAGGTGCGCCAGAGCATGCTGGCGGCGCTTGGAAACGTCCGCGCTTCCCACCTGCTGGACCGGGACCTGCTTGCGGAGCTTGCCGCCGCGGAGGACCAGAGCGATGCAGCTCGGCACGAGGACGCACCCGAGCGGGGCAGGCTGCCCTTGTTGCTGTAGACTGCGCGCTGCGACCGGCTCCGAGTCTTGCCATGGGACAGCAGTTGCCCGCGCTACTGGTTTGTTGGGTGCTCGTTGCCGCCGTACGTGGCGGGAGCGCTTCGGCTCAATCTGCGCGTGACGTGGATGTCGAGCACTTCGTGCCCGCCTTCGACCGTGACGGGCTGCTGGGAATCCCGAGCACGCGCTCGCCGGGGACCGGCCAGGGCAACGTGGCCTTGTGGGCTGACTACAGCTCGGACTTGATCAGGGTTCGCGTCGGCAGCGACGGCAGCGGAGCGCGCCGGCGGCCGCTCGATGATCGCTACGCCATGAGCCTTTGGGGGTATGTGGGACTGAGCTCGCGCCTGGCGGTGGCGCTGCGGGTGCCCTGGATCGTCCACCAACACGGCCAGCGTGTGCTGCGCGATGAGCCGGCGCTGCCCGCTCGTGCGCTAGGTGATTGCTGGCTTTACGGGCTGCTGCAGGTCGCGGGCCCCGCTACTCGCGGCAGGGACGAGCGCCAGGACGGTCCCGGGCTCGGCCTGCTGGCCGGCGTGGCCCTGCCTGCAGGCCAACCTGGGCGGTATGCCGGTGAGGGCAGCGGCCGCTTCGAGCTGCGTGCCCTGGCCGACTTTCACTTGCTAGGCGCGAGTCTGGCCACGCACCTGGGCTGGCTGCACCGGACCAGGCCGAAAGCGGTCTTTGCAACCCGCGTGCGCGACCGCTTGGGCTTCGGGATCGGCCTGAAGCTGCCGCTGCTCATCGCCCGAGGGCTTGCCGGCCTGATCGAGCTGCGCGGAACGACCGATGCGGGGAAGCCGTTTGCCGCTCGCGCAGGGACCAGCCTGGTGCTGCAGTCGGGGCTGCGGGCCAGTCTGGGGGAGCTGACGTTCACGGTCGCGGTGGCTCGTGGTTTGGTGGCCGGCGTGGGCAGCCCGGCGATCCGTGCCACGCTGGGTGTTTCCTGGGCTCCACGGAGCCACGATCAAGACGAGGACGGCCTCGACGACGACGTAGATGCCTGTCCACCGCTGCCGGAAGACCTGGACGGCTTTCAGGACGACGACGGCTGCCCGGACCCGGACAACGACAACGACCTCGTTCCCGACGTGGACGACCTGTGCCCCAACGAGGAAGCCGAGGAGGGCCGAGACCAAGACGAGGACGGCTGCACCGACCCCCCCTCGACGTAACCGTCCAGGCCCCAGGAAGTCGTCGAGGCGAAAGACCCCCGGGAACGGTTACCCCTCGACGAGCTGACACGCGAACGGCCCCGTAGTGTGCTCGTGCTCGAGCTCGAGGGACCAATGCAGAGCATTCGGTTGACAAACCGCGCCGATCGGCACAGCCTGCCCGCGTACAGATGGGTCCGGTGTGCCGAGACCGGCGCCCGGTCAGCACGCCGGAGGGAGCGCCGGGAGTCGAGCACAGGAGTCGAACGACAGGGCTATGTTTTCCAACTTTCCCGCTCCCGTTTCGGTATGGGTGGCCGTGGCGCCCCTGCTGTTCGTATGCGCAGTTATAGCCATCACCGTGCCCGTCTACGCCGTGCTCAACCTGCGGCGCCGCACCCGGCAGGACAGGGGAATCGACCATCGTGGCACCAGCACGCTCCTAGCGATGCGAGTGCGATGTTATTTCTCTTGGTTGCTCCAGCCCATCCGGAGCCTGACCGTTCTCAGGCACTTCCTGCGCGCGCTTGGCCGACAAGGCTCGGATCCACGGCTGCTCACGCTGGGCGAGGGGAGCCTGTTCCGCAACATCACGGCTGCCGGGATAGCCCCCGCGTTCGACTTCGGCGTTTTCTATTCGCTTGTCGCTGCGACCTGGCTCGGCCCCGCGGCCGCGACGCTGTGTGGCTTCGCTGTGGGTGGCGTGGTTAATTTCACGATCAACCGTGTGTGGGCGTTCGGCGCGCCTGGCCCGTATCTGTCGCAGG
>JAKSBK010000287.1 GCA_022361155.1 Pseudomonadota bacterium | reverse complement strand
CGACCAGACCACAGCCATAGCGCGGCGAGGATCGATATCGGCTCGGCCAGGCGACAAGATCCGCGTCGGCGGCATCGGCGGCCGATCTGGGTCCCGATGGCTCGCCAACCCCGCTCACGAGGTGAGCGCTCGAACCTCGCAGCCGATTGCTTCGACCAGTTCGACCCGTCGCGGGTCCAGGACCCGCACCTCGTGCTCGCCAGCAAAGAAGGTCGTGATACGGATGTTGTCGATCCGGGTCTTACCGATGACGTGGTTGGGGCCGAACTTGTTCGCTGCGACCTAGCGCGCGAGCGAGAAGCTCTGCAGCGACGATTCCCAGAACGCGCTCGCCTCGGAGTCGACCACCGTGAGCTGCGTGCGGTAGCGGCGGAACGTACCGACCAGGGTCGACCAGTCGGCGACGCTCCGGGTCATCCGGTCCAGGCGATGGACGACCACGCGATCGACGCCACCAGCAGCGATTCTTTCCAGCAGCCGCTCGAGGGCCGGCCGACCGATCGTCGTTCCGCTCTCCCCGGCATCGTCGAAGCGCTCCTCGACGGGAACCCAGCCTTTGGCAGCATTGGCGCGGATGAGCGCCAGGCAGGCATCATGCTGGGCCTCGCAGGAGGTGAAGTCGTCGTCGCGCCGGGTGACCGACTGGCGCGTGTAGACGGCACACCGGATCTGGCCCCGCTCCATTGAACCAGGCTATCACGCCGCGCCGCCTCATCTGCCGCCCCGTCACCTGGAAAAACGGAGGCTTGCGTGGATGTCCGCGTCGATCTATATTGATCGTGGAGTGGCGAAGCAGATGACAAAGACACCGTCGCGGAAGCGGCCGGCGCTCCTGACCGGAGGGCGCAAGCGGGTCCTCGTGGTCCTCTTCGTCCCGAGCGTCGAGCGAGATGGGCTCACCTCGATTGATCAGGATCTCTGGGTGGACGCCAGCCTTGAGATGTTCGGCCGGGTCTTCGGTGGCGCGACCGCCTACCCGAAGGCCAAAGGCATCTGGCGCGACGACGAACGAGACGGAGCACTCATCAAGGACGAGCCGGTCGTCGTCCACTGCTACACGACACCGGACGACATCCAGGACAGTACCAGCCTCGCCGAGCTCGGCGGCTTCTGCCGGAAGATGGGACGCGAGGCACGCCAGGGCGAGATCGGCTTGGTCGTCGGCGACGAGTACTTCGCCATCCACGACTTCGAAGAGGAGTAGGAGATGAAGACGCAGCTCGATATGGACAAGATCGCAAGGGGCCTCGGCGCCGAACGCCGCGGCAAGGTCGTGGCAACCGGTGGGTACTTCGGGGCGACGCAACTCCTCGCCGACATCGAGGCCCGCTTCCGGGTACCCTCGGGAGGCGGTCGACCAACCGACCCGCGTTGGACCGAGCGGCGGCTCCTTCCCCTCGCACCGCGGACGCTGAAGCGCCTCGAGCGCATCGCCAGCAAGATCCGCGAGCACGGGGGGGCGAGCGTCGAGCCAATGCAGCTCGCGGCAATCCTCCTCGAGAAGAGCACCGAGGATCTGAGCGAGGACGATGCCGAAGAGCTCTCCCACACCAGCGGCCCGTAGAGACGCCAAAGAGCCCGACCGGTGACCGTGGGCTCCAGCTGCTGGCCGCCACCACCGCACCCGCCTGGATATCCCCAAGCCTCAACGCGGGTCAGGTCGTCCCGCAGTTGGTGAACAACTCGGTCAGGTCGTCGGAATCCTGCCCGTTTGGAGCGTAGTCGCTGTGCACCTGGCGTACCGCCGCGGCAAGGACGAACTCAAGCTGACGTTCGTCCCTTCAGCAGCGGGACTGCTCCTTGGGCGATCACGGCCAGGGGTCGCGCCAGTTTTCGGCGCTGAATGAACGCGGATGCTGCGAGCAGGATGCACGGCCACGAGGACGAGTGCACCGGCCTCGTACCTAAAGCGCTACAGCTGCATCCGGCGTTTTTTTGCGACTCCGACATGGACGGCACGGAATCGGGCTTCGCGTCGGCGGATCCGTCGCGCGGGTTGGGGCGACCGGCGTCGCTGGATGCGACGGGTAAACCCGCGTCGCCCAGGCAGCTGAGTGGGCCCGCGGTCGGGATGGGCGTTGGCGCGCCGGCCATGCCGTCACAGGCGATGCCGATCAGCGGGCAGAGCTTGCGCCACGGCTCGGCGCAGGCGGAGGCCAGCCCGCTTGGCGGCTTGCATGCGAGGCCCTCGACGCTGCGCAGTTTCATCAGCGACCTGAAGCTCTTGCCGCCATCCCGCGACAGGCCCACTTCGAATCCTTGAGTCCGCTCGTTGAAGCACGCGTAAAGGCCGTGCTCGGTCCACGTCAGACACTGCACCGCGCCGTCAAAGACCTTGCTGAACCTGAGGTCACGCGTGGAAGCCTTCCAGAGTCCCAAACGAGTGCAATCCACAGTGCGACGTCGCTCGGGCAAGCCGAAACCGATCGCGAGCTCCGTGCCATCAGGCGAAAGCGCGAAGCCCGCCATTACGGCTTTGCCTTCGAGCACTCTGCGCCAGGAACGGCCGGCGTCCGAAGAGACCAGCAAGCGGTCTGCTTTCGCGGACCGTATGCGCACGTAGACCGTGTCCGGATCGTTCGGTGCCACTGCCGACAAGAACGGGATCGCCGGCGGCCCCGTGTCCATGATAGGCAGCGCCTTCCAGCTCACCGCGCCGTCGTGGGTGCGTAGAAGCACGCCATGCAGCGTCGGAGCATCCACGAGACCGCTCACGTAGATACGCCGCTGTTCGCTCGGCGCCGCGTCGAAGGCAGTTGCGACCAAGTTTAGTGCCGCACCGAAAGGTCCGCCGAGCTCGTTCCAGCTGGCTCCGTTGTCGCTGCTCTGCCACAGCCGGTGCTCGGCAAAGCCTGTTTCGGCTCGCCTCGCGAGCAACAGCGCACGCGCTCGATCCAAGGGCTGCACCGCGATG
>JAKSBK010000286.1 GCA_022361155.1 Pseudomonadota bacterium | reverse complement strand
TTGAGCAGGGGGTATCCCAGTGCCTCGCGTTGCGCCACAAATGACTCGGCGCAGGCCCGAGCAAGCCGTCGCACGCGTCCAATGAAACGCTGGCGCTCGGTGACAGCGATGGCACCACGCGCGTCAAGCACGTTGAACAGGTGGCTGCACTTGATCGCGTGGTCGTATGCAGGCAGCACCAATCGGTCAAGGGGTCCCGCAGCGAAACCCGCTGCACCGCTCGCGGAGTCTTCCAGCGCCAGCAAGGTGAAACACTGCTGCTCGTAGCGGTCGAAGAGCTCGAAGTGCAGGTTCACGTCGGCACGTTCGAAATTGTACGTGCTCCACTCCCATTCCGCACGCTTGCGCAGCTCGCCGTAGCTCACTCGGTCCGACCAGCGAATGTCGTACACGCTGTCCAGGTCCTGCAGGTAGGCCGCGATGCGCTCCAGCCCGTAGGTAAGCTCACCTGTCACGGGCTGGCAGTCGATGCCGCCGACCTGCTGGAAGTACGTGAACTGGCTGATTTCCTGACCGTCCAACCACACTTGCCAGCCAAGGCCCCATGCACCCAGCGTCGGTGACTCCCAGTCGTCCTCCACGAAGCGGATGTCGTGACGTTTTGGGTCGGTGCCAACCGCGCGCAAGGACTCCAAGTACAGTTCCTGAATCTCGAGCGGCGAAGGCTTGAGCGCCACCTGGAACTGGTAGAAATGCTGCATGCGGTTCGGGTTGTCACCGTAACGTCCATCGGCCGGCCGTCGCGAGGGCTCGACGTAGGCGACGTTGAAGGGTTCCGGTCCGAGCGCGCGCAAGAAGGTCTCGGGGTTGAACGTACCGGCACCCACCTCTGAACTGTAGGGCTGCGCAATCAGGCAACCACGTTCAGCCCAGAACTTCTGCAAGCCGAGAATGAGGTCCTGGAGCGTCACGACGCTCGACCCCGTAACACCGCCTCAAGCCAGGGTCAACGCAGCCGGTTGCGTTGCCAGACCTGATCGGAAGTGACCTGCAACGAAGTTCCGAGTCAGGTGCCTGTGTTTGCGTCGCTCCGAAGCGAGTATTCGGCCTGAGACAGCGCAGCCATCACCTCGGTGGAAGCGACACGCAGGGGCCTCGGCGCGGCAACGCCGAGCCGATCAGGGTGAAGCTTGCAGGCCAGGCGCCGGAGCGCTCTCCGGGCCGCCTCCGGGCTCGATCCGCTCGGCAGCTCCAGCAGCGAAGCCGGCCCGGCCGCCCGGCGCAGCTGCCGTTTCTTGCGAAGCAGCAGAGAGTAGCGCTGGCTCCCCTTGGTGGCGGGCTCGAGGCCACCGAGCAGCTTGATGGCGACGGCCGTACGCAGCGCTCGGCCGCCCAGCTGCCGGAGGTCGCTCGAGGCACCGCGTTGCAGCTCCTCAACTGCCTGGCGCTCCTCGTCGAGCAGCGTTGCTCCCCTGACGATGTGACTGCCCGAAGAGGAAAGGCGGAAGGGAGCTCCGCCCAGCGCCTTGCGTAGCTGCACCTCGTCCTGTTCCGAAAGCAGCCTGCAGATGCCCCTTAGCACCACGTCGGGCAGGCCGATAGCGTAGGCCGGTAGCTGGCCGTCGTGCTCCTGTGGCATCGCACTGGCGAAACGGTAATCGAGCTGTTCCCAGGAAAACAGCTCCTCGAGGCGAGTGTGAAGCTGCAGGTGCAGTGCCCGCTGAACCGAGTCGCGGCTCGCGACGCCCTGCGTGATCAGCCAGCGCCCCACCAGGCCGGCGGGTGCACCCTGGGCCAGCGCCTCGCGGTGGGCCCTCCAGTCCATCTCGCCGCAAAGAGCAAGCATGTCGCCCAGAGCATGCTCTGCGCCCGTGGCGGCGGTTACCCTTCCCTCGCGTACGCTGATGCGCGCCGAACGTGCCCTTCCAATGACTTCGACGGTTCCTCGCGCTGCAGCGCGCGCCAGACTGAGCATCGCTCGGCCAAAAGACAGTGCTCGTTCCATACCCTCGGATAACCGATGCTGCGGCGCCTTGCCAAGTTTTTGGTCCCCGGCGCCTTAGGGCCTGCGGGAGAACAACTCGTCTGTATCGCCGAGGCCGGGCGCCGTTGCCGAGGCGCAACATGGCCAACGGTGGTCGGAACCGGTGAGATGGATGAGTTGTTTCCGCGGGCCCCTACTGCATGGACGCGTAGCGAGGGTCTCCGGGGCGCAAGGCGAGCACCTCTCGGATCTCCGAATACCGACTGGAGATCGAGGTGGCAGCGACACCGTAGCGACGAGCCAAGGATGCCTGGGTTACGCCCTGCATGCGCATCACCCGGGCCAGCGCATATTCCACCGCTGCCGCGAGAACCTCCGGTTTGCTGACGCGCACCTCGCGGCGACCGCGAAAATCCACCCACAGGGCGCACGCACATTGTACTTGGCGCGACGAAAACCCGGCGCCAGTCATGTTCTGTCGCAGAGCGCCGAGGACCGCCCGGGAGGTTGCCTCCAGCCTGGGAGCCGCGCAGGGGCCGCGTGTCTCGACATCCCTGCGTTGTGGGGAAGCCTTGCGGTCTATCCAGCTGCGCAGCTTCCTGTGCTCCGTGTTGTGGGGCGCGCAGGTGCAAGCCTCATCGGCAAGCCTGCGCGCTTCCTCGAGCTCGCCGATGTTTCCGAGGCAGCGCGCCAGAGATGCGGTGATCTCGTGCTCGTCGGGCTGCAGCGCATGAGCCAACCTGAGATGCGTCAGTGCACGCCGACCCTGACCCAGGCCGACGTCCAGCAGATGACCCAGGTTGTGGTGGTACCAGGGGTTGCGGGGCGTTAGCGCAATGGCGTTTCGATAAGCGCTCGCAGCTGCTCGGTAGTTGCCCAAGAGCGCATGAGCGAGTCCCATCAGCGCATTGGCCGCATCGTCGTCGGCACTGACTTCAAGCACGCGCCGCAAGTGCAGCGCCGCGCGCCACGGGTGACGTTCAAGACGCAGCTCCGCCAGTCTCCTGTGGGCGAACACACTGTGTTCGCTCCTGGGCGGTGCCAGGCTCAGCATCTGATCCAGGAGCTGCTCTGCGTAAGCCCTTGCCCGGTCGCCTTGTAGCGCACGTTCGGCTTGACTTCGAAGACGTCGCAGGAGCTCGGGCTGCGCCTCTAGCATGAAGCTCAGCTATATCGCTCTGTGATGCTCAAGGCAAGCGCTTGTGGGTCAAGCAGCGTCAAGTCGCAGCCGATTCGCCCCCGCGCGCAAGCGGCCTTGCCTGCTTGCGCAAGACAGCGATCAAGAAGCCGCCGAAGTAGCGTATCCTGGAGCTCAGGGCCTTGTGCTCCATAGCGAAGAAGAAACGGGCAAGAACCGGAGAACGATACACGGCGGCGGTGGGTGTGAGCACGCGTACACCGCGCAGGGCCACCATCTCCACGTTGGGAGGCAAGTGATCCCGCAGGGACCAAGGTGCGTCCCAACGCGTGAAGACATCGGCTTCGGTGCGCCTGCTGCTGGTGGAACGCGGGCCTGCCAACCGCTTCGCCAGATAGCGCAAGCTCCAGGGATTGTAGAACTCGACGACGATGTAACCCCTCGGGATCGTCACGCGGGTGATCTCGGCCAGAGCCCGTCGCACTTGCTGCACGTGTGGAAGCACCTTGAAGCTGCACACCAGATCAAACGCCCCGTCGCGGAACGGGAGCCGCGTCAGGCTTCCCAGCACGACATTGAGGCCCCGGTCCTGGGCGCCGCGCGCCATGCCGGCTGACAGATCCACCCCCCACGCGCTTTGCGCCACCCTGTTCAGCCGCGCCAACAGCAAACCGGTGCCACAACCTGCCTCAAGGACTCGCTTGCCTTTGGCGTAAGGCTCAACGACGTCGAATTCCAGGTCGTCGACCATGCGGTGGTATCCCAGATTCCGGCCCCGATCGTAGCGCTCGCTGAAGGCGTCGTAGTAGGCACGGTTTGCGGCATCGTCAGGGTTCATCGTGTGGGCTACCTGCTGCTGGATACGGCTCCGCCAAGTGGCCGCAGCTGCCAGCGTGGCCGGCCGTTACAGCAAGCTGTCATAAAGCTGCTCGTAGCGTTCCGCCATGGCCTTTGGAGCGTAGTCGCGCAGCGCTACCTCACGCGCGCGCCGCCCAAGCTTCTCCGCGTACTCCGGGTCTTCGACGAGGGTCTGGATCATGGCTGCGACCGCGCCAGCGCTGTGCTCTGTCGCCACTGCGCCACCGTGACTGGTGAGCTCGGCTGCCGGCGTGCCTTGGAGCACCAACACCGGTCGTGCGAGCGACATGGCCTCCAGCAAGGCGAGCGGCAGATCCATTTTCGCGTAGTAGTCCTCGGCAGGCAAAGCAACCACGTCTGCCGCGCCCAACAGCCGCAGGATCGCAGGGGTGTCTCCCAACCATGCGATGGCTGGGGCTAGCTTCATCTTCTCACCGAAGAGCCGCAGGGCCTGCTGCTCGTGGCGCGCTCTGTCGGTCTTGGCCCTGCAGGCCATCGCGAGCTGCACCCCAAGGCCCGCGGGCAAATGTCCAAGCGCCTCGATGATTCGCCTTGCTCCGTTGCCGAACTCGAGGTCGCCCGGATACACCACGAGCGGACGCTCTGGATCGAGCCCAAGAAAGCGGCATACGCGATCGCGATCGAGCGCAGAGAGGGGAAGAAGATCGGGCACGCACGGGGCGACACGGCGAAGGCGTTCGGCCGGTACGCCCACCTCGATGAAACGTTCCTGCGTGGCCCTCGACACCGTCACGGTGATGTCGGCGAACAGCAGCCGCTTCCAATCCAGGTCGCGCCGTGGCGCGCTGCACACGGTGTGAACGGTGCTGACGCGCCGCACGCTGCGCAACAAACGCGCAACCCTCGACGTACGCGGGTTCGGGGCGAAGAAAAAATGCCAGAGATCCCGGCGCGACCCGAAGGCAAGGCACCGCACCACCCTGGCATGATCCAGCATGGATGTCTGCAGGCCCTTGCGCACCGCCGAGTAAGGTCGTTCCAACCGCGCGCGACCAAGCTGGATGTCGGCCTCCCTCGTGGTGAGCACCACCGGAGTGTGATCCGTCATTGAACGGGCGAGATCACGGGCCAGGTTCTTGCTGCTGTCGTTCCAAGGCGGAACCAACGGCTTCGAAACGAGTAGGACCTGCACCATTCGAGCCGCCGGATATCACGGTAAGCCGCGCCCGGCCACTCGACACGCCAGGGCGTGTGCACCAAGGTAACGTACGCTGGAGGCGCCATGCGAGAGAACGACAAAGACTCCGAACGACCCCCGCACGATGTCGGCGAGCGCCCTTCCGAGCCAACCGGCGCCGGCGACGCCAATCCATCGGCCAGCTTGCGTGCGACGCTCGAAAAGGTCCTACCCGAACTGCTGAAACGGGGGGTGGAGGCGGGCCGCGACACCCTGCAACGCAGCGAGACCCTGCGTCAGGTCGTGGGAGAAGGTCGTGCCTCACGTGAGTGGGCGACACTGCTCGCGGCACACATGGACGAAGCCAAGAGCGGCATGGTTCGCGCCATCGCAGCGGAGTTTGGACGCTTCCTGCGCGAGGCCGAGCTCGGCGCCGAGATCGCCAAAGCGCTCAGCAATCTCTCGCTCGAGGTCAAAGCCGAAGTGCGTTTTGTTCCGAGCCAGGACGCTCGAGCCGTCGAGCCCCGAGTGACCGCCAAGGTCAAGGCTTCGCGGACGGCTGGCGAAGACCCAAGCGCCGACGACCGGACGCCTGCACAGGACCCCGTGCGCCCGCGGCCACAGACCTCCGGCGCCCAAGGGCCCGTGACAGAATGACTCGATCGGTCGCGGCCGCGCAGGGCGGCGCGCTCGCGGCTTTCGTCCTCGCAAGAATCCTCGCAATAGCGCTGCTATCGCTGCGGGCTCTGTCGATTCCAACCGCATGGTCGATTCCAACCGCATGCTCGATTCCAACCGCATGCTCGATTCCAACCGCATGCTCCGGGCGCGCCGGCGATCGCATCCACCCTGCGCGGCCGGTCTCGACCAGCTATCTGTCACGGGCCCCAAGGAGGCGCGTTCCGGGCCATTGGTGTCACTCGCGCGGCCGTGGTGACGGTCTTGGCTTTCGAGCACTGGGCCCCTTGCTTGCGCCCCGCGCAGCCGCCTTTGTCCGGAGCTTGGTGATGGCCTGGTGATGTCGCGTCTTGGCTCCCTTTATACCGCCTCTAGCGCGCTCGACCTGAACTGCCCGGATCGCGACTGGATCGAGAGGTCGGTTGTTGGGCGGCCCGGCCTGTGGCACCCGCGCAATCCGGCCTATGAGTGCGGTAGGCTCGCACTCGCCGAAGATGGTGTAGCTATGATCAAGATGCGGTGCTGGGCCGTCCGTCAGGAAGAACTGACCGCTGTTGGTGTTGGGACCTCGATTGGCCATGCACAGCAGCCCTGGCCTGTCGTGCTTCAGCGAGGGGTGGATTTCGTCTGGAAACTCGTAGCCCGTGGTGCCCGAGCCGTCACCCAGATAATCCCCGCCCTGGATCATGAACCCGGGAATGATGCGATGGAAGGTGGTCCGGTCGTAGTAACGGCGGGCCACCCACTCGCCCTGACGCGCGTCCCAGAAGCGTCGCAAGCCTCTAGCCAGCCCCACGAAGTTCGCCACCGCGATCGGCGCCTTGTCTTCGAATAACTCGCAATAGAGCGCCCCCATCCTGGTTTCGATGCGAGCTATCAGCTCCCCATCCTTGGCGAGCCCGCGCAGCGCCTGCTTCAAGGTGAAGCTCCCTTCGTGCGGATCGGGCCTGTTCGGCACCCGAATCAACCTCTCGGCCCCGGTACTTGCCGCAGGCCGGCTCTTGCGCGTCGATTCACCGGCACGGATGAGCTCGTAACCGCCGACGCGTTCCGCTACCTTCCTGTCGGCAAGCACTTTCTTGGGGACCTTCCTTCCGGCAACCCTTCGCTCGCGCGACTTGCCGGCCACCGGGGCGACCTTGCCTTGCGACGCAGTCGAGAAACGCGGCTCGTCGTCTCTGCAACCGAGCACTAGCAGCAGTAGGGCAATACAAAAACGCCTCATGGTACGTGCACCTCGACGTTTACGAAGCGAACACGGGTCCCCACACCCAGGCCGTGCCGGCGAGCGAAGCCAGCGTTCACCTCGAGAACATACTGAGAAAGGCCCGGAACCTCGCGCGGCGCGTCGGTGTGGGGTTCCGCGTTCTCGACGATTCCGAGTATCTTCAGATCGGGCTCGATGAAGATGATATCGAGCGGCAGGTCTGTGTTGCGCATCCAGAACGAGAGATGCTGAGGTCGTTTCCACAAAAACAGCATACCTGCGTCCGCCTCCAGGCGACGGCGAAACATCAGGCCTCGCTGGCGTTGCGCGGCAGTCACGGCCAGCTCCACCTTGACCGTGACCGGCGGCCGCCCGGGCGGATAGACCAAGACCTTCGCCGGTTCGGGCCGGGTCTGCGCGCTCGCGCCTGCCGGCTTCGCCGACTCTACCGGAGCCGGCTTTGCAGCGCCGCTTGAGCAGGCCGACACCCAGAGCAACCCGCAAACCATAGACAGAACGCGTCCAACCGTGGGCATCCAGCCGCTCCTACCATGGCGCCGGGGCGCTCGCACCTTGTGCCCAAATCGACAAGAGGTCCACGGACGCACTGGTTGCCGATCCGGGTTCCGGAGCCGGTCCTCGTCAGCCCTGGCGGACCGGACTTGTGATCCGTGGTACCAGCAGGGCTGCTACCATGGCACGAGCGTCGCGAGGCGCCTACAATGCTTCGCCCCACCGCCGGCGACTTCGAGCGATCGGCAGGCCTACAGGGGACTGCAAGAGCGGCATGAACAAGCCGGCCGGCAAGGTGTATTTCGTGGATGCGGGTCCCGGCGATCCCGAGCTCGTCCCTTTACGCGCGCTGCGGCGCTTGGGCGAAGCCGACGTCGTATTCCACGACACGCTCGTTCATCCCGATGTGCTGCTGTACTGTCGCGACGATGCCGAATTGCGGCGGGTCGAGACAGGAGATCAGACGCCGGGCGGCCAAGGCAACACGGTTCAGCGCCTGCTCGAAGCGGCGCGTTCTGGTCTTATGGTCGCCCGCCTCCGGTGCGCACAGAGCCTCGCCACCGCGCAAGACCTCGCGGACGCGGAATACCTCGCGCGCGCAGGGATCGCGTTCGAAGTGATCCCAGGAGTGGCCGCGACCTCAGCCGCGATGGCGTACGCCGGGGTCTCGCCGACGCATGGGCAGCCGCCCGCGAGTGTGATCTGTCTGGCTGCGACGGGGTCGGCCGAGCGAGACGAACGCGCGCATGACTGGAGCAAGCTTGCCACTGCCAGTCAAGCGCTGGCGATTCTGAGCACAGCGCCCGCGCTCGGTTCGCTGATGCGGTTGTTGATCCGGCATGGCAGGCCGGCCCACACCCCCGTCGTGGTGATCCACAAAGCCTCCCTGCCGTCTCAGCGCCGCGTCATCGGTTCGCTGTCGGACATCGCCGCCCGCGTGGCACGGGCCAAGCTAGCCTCCCCTACGATCACGCTGGTGGGTGATCTCGTGGCGGCCAAGCCTGGACTGGACTGGTACAGCCGGCTGCCGCTGTTCTCCCAGCGTGTCCTGGTAACCCGACCCGCGCACCAGTCCGGTGCGCTGGCTCAAGCGCTGAGAGACCAGGGCGCCCTTCCAGTTATCCTGCCGGCGGTGCGTCTGCTGCCACCGTCCGATAGGGGCCCTCTCGCGGCGGCCGTCGGCAATCTGGCACGCTACGACGTGCTCGCCGTCACCAGTGCCAACGGCGTTCGCGCCCTTTTTGCGGAGCTCGAACGGCAGGGAGGTGATGCCAGGCGCCTGTCGCGCTGCCAAATCGCGGCTATCGGGCCGGCAACTGCAGCTACGCTGCGAGAGTACGGGGTCCGGGCCGACGTGGTGCCCCCGGAGCATCGCGGCGAAGCCCTGGCGCAGGCCCTGATCGAGCGGCACGCAGGGAACCTGAGGGCAAAGCGAATCCTGCTGGCAAGGGCCGCGGTGGCCCGTGAAGCCCTGCCACAGCTGCTGCGAGCAGCGGGTGGCCTCGTGGATGCGGTGGAGGCATACCGCGCGCAGCCCCCGGATGCCGAGCAGGTTTCGGAGCTCCGGCGCTTGCTGCGGGGTGGCTCGATCGACGTGGTCACGTTCACGGCCTCTTCCGCTGTGCGCAACGTGATGGCCGCGCTTGGCGATGCGGGAGCCAGCGAGCTGTCGTCGTCCACCGTTGCGTGCATTGGCCCTATCACGGCCGAAACCGCTCGCGACTTTGGCATCAAGGTGGACGTCAGCGCGCAGCCTTACACCACGCAGGGACTGGTGGCCTCGCTGTGTTCCTTCATGGCCGAGAGGGCTCCGGTTGTCCTGGAATAGGGATCGGTGGCAACTCCGGACCGTCTCGCCGATCTTCGGTCGCGCAGGCGTCGCCGTCGAGTATCTTCTCGAAGCGAAAGGTGGCTAACCATGACCAGCGAGACGCAGGCTCCCCTGAGCTGCTCCCGGCTCCCACAGGTCCTCGGCTTGCTGCTGGCGGCAGGGCTGAGCGGAGGGCCGGCCGGCTGCGGCGGAGGCACCCCGCACACCGTCGACATCACTCCGGCAGACCTTCCCCATGCGAGGCTGAGCGATGATGGCCGGACTTGGGAGAGCACACCCTGGGTAGGTGGGCCGTGGCTGGGCTATCCGGCGACTGCCTCGCTGGTGCTGTTCCACGGCCTTGGTCGCGCGCCAATGCACGTCACCGTGTACCTGTCCATGGCGTTCGATCAGGGCTGTCAGGACGTGAGATCCGCTGTTCCGGCGGCTGGGGACCTGGTGCGGATCTCGGATGTGAGCGAGAGCACGGTGAGAATAAGCAACGATACCAACGGTGACTACTGCGTACGCGTCGTTCTTCGCTGATGGGACCCCATGCCGCGACCGGACCATCAAGCGCGGGGAGCCGATGACCCGCCGGCGCCGTTCGGAAAGGCGGCGCTGCGGCGCTTCGAGCTCGACTCGCGCGCGGAGCGCCAGCTGGCCGGCGCGCGCCAGCTGGCCTCGGCCGGTGTCGCCGTTGGCGCCGTCTGGCTGGCGGCGGTGGGGACCCACATGGTGCACCATCTGCTCGCCGTGGCCGGTGGGCTCGCCACGCTAGGCTGGTGGGTCGTTGCCAGGCGCATTCGCCGCAGGGTCGCGTCCGGCGCGCGCCACTACCTTGCCCTGCACGACGATGTCCTGGAGGTTGCCCAAGGGGAGCGTACGCTCGTGCTGCCCTGGGATCAGGTGCGCTCTGTCGAGGTTGACGAGGAGCGCCTGGTGGTGGTCTTGGAGCGCTGCTCCGGGTCACCGCTCACCGTCGAGCCGCTGTACCGGGGCGTAGGGCTCTATGAGCTGCGCGACGCCATCGCGGCCGTCTGGAGTGCATTCGCAAGATAGCTGGCTACAATGAGCTCTGGTGGCGCCCGAAGCGTTTTGTGAGGAGTAGCGCATGGCTAGCAAGCCCCAGCTGGAACCGGAAGGCGGTGTCGTCGAAGAAACCGAATCCGAAACCAAGCTCAAGCGCCCTTCCATGTTCAAGGTTCTGCTTCACAACGACGACTACACCACCCGCGAGTTCGTGGTCGAGGTGTTGCGCTCTGTGTTTCACCACGCCGAGCCCGAGGCTGTTCGCATCATGCTGCACGTGCACCAGAATGGCGTGGGTGTGGCAGGCGTCTACACCTACGAGATCGCAGAAACCAAGGCCCGTACGGTCGAGACCCTGGCGCGAGAGCGCGAGTACCCTTTGCAGCTGACCCTGGAGCCTGACGACTGAGCCCGGCGGCAACGCAGGGATTCCTTGAACCCGGCCGAGAGATGAGCTCAAGCCCACGCATCGCAAAAGGTCTTCGAGAGGCGCTGCGCCACTCGTTCGAAGAAGCCACCAAGCAGCGTCACGAGTACGTGACACTAGAGCATCTGTTGGTCGGACTGTTGGACGACGAAAAGGTCGACGACGCCATTCGCGCCTGTGGCGGAACGCCGAAGCGCCTGCGCCGCGAGCTGCATGCTTTCCTCGAAACGTCGATCCCCAAGCTGCCC
>JAKSBK010000285.1 GCA_022361155.1 Pseudomonadota bacterium | reverse complement strand
CCCAAAACAAGTGAACCATGGTGGCCGTTTGGGGCGCTTGGGGTGGGGTGGGCACGCGGGCGCACGCCTGCCTGGGCGTGTGCCCGTTGGGTGCGTAGAGCTTTTTGGTGGGTCGTTGTTGAGGGCTTCGGGGTTTGAGGTTTTTGGAAACAGCTGACCTGCCCGGGCACCAATGCGTCGGACAGGCCTCAGGCGCTCAGGGCAGCGGCCAACCGCATCAGCACGGGAAGGTCGGGCCGCCAAGCAAGCAGCCGCAACACCAGCCGCCGACCGGTTTGCAGCACCTGCACCGGGATGAGGATGAAGCGCTGAACGAAGGTGTGGAAGTCCATGCGTAGGATGCACTCGCGCTGCGCATGGTGCAGCTGGCGCCAGCGCGGCAGCACGGGCAGACACAGCGCAAACCACGCCTTCAGACTCCAGGCCATGGCTGTGATCAGCATGTAGGCCCAGTTGGCCTCGAGCGTGTTGAGCGGAGCGTGCAGCGCGCGAGCACCGTTTTTCAGCTGCTCGATGAGGTTTTCCTGGTTGCAGCGTTCATTGGCCTCACGCACGACCTGCTCTTTGCTCAGCGAGGGGTCGTTGGTGATGTAGAACAGGTATCGGTCCTGAAGCATGGTGAACTGCTGGTTTTCCTCGACGGTCTGTTTGCGCAGCGCCACGATGCGGTAGGTCTTTTTGGCCTTGTAGGGCTTGTAGGCAAACTCGGCGAGGTCTTCGCGGATCAAGCGGATGTTGCGGTAGTTGCGTCGCCTCACGATCTCCTCTTTGACGCGCGGTTGTTTGGCGCGGGGCTTTACTTGGCGGAACGCCTGGTCGGCCTTGCGCAGCAGTTGCTCGTAGTCGGCATCCGCGATGCGCACCGCCTTGTCTACCAGGGTTTTGTGGGCGTCGTAACCGAAGACAAATCGTACGCCGTCGTCGGTCCAGCGGTCAAAGTGCCCGGTCAGCGAGAAGTCCGTGTCACCTCGAAGCAAGATGTCGCTGAAACCGCCACGGCGACACAACTTGATCGCTTCGTCCAAGGAGCGCTCGGCACCTTCGGCGGACGGCCGGTTGCCCGAACGGTTGACGATGAACAGCGGTTCGCCTGTGTTCGCGAGCGACACGAGCAACGGGTGATACCCCCAGTCGCCCTTGTAGCTCAGGTCCATGCCTTGTTTGCACTCGCCGGTCGTTTTCACGATCGAGCCGTCGGCGTCGATGCGCGCCGTCTGCTCGAGGAACGCGGCCGGTTGCTGTCGCCACACCCCGACACGCACGTCATTGATGATGGACATCAACTGCCAGATGTCGTTCACTGCAAATCGGCGACAGAAATCGCCCGCTGTGGTGGGGTCGGGGATCGAGCGGGCGCCCAGACCATCGAGGAAGACCAAGTCGTTACGCCGCAGCTCGATGTCTTGCAACACCCGGCCACCGCACAGCGCGTTGTAGGCGAGATTCAGAATATGATCGGATTCGAAGTAGGGCCGATGCAGCTTGAGCAGATTCAAGCGGGCGTCGATGGCTCGCACCAGCCCCACCTGGTGCGCCAGATCGTGCATGACGCCCAGCCCACCGTACGGCATGGCCCGAGCGCGGTCCGAACAGTCGTAGCGTACCCCGCCCCGACGAAACTCGGGCCGCGACCCATCGCCGCGCGGCTCCTGACCGCCCTCGGCCCGCTGCAGTCGCCGAGCGATTTTTTGTTGTTCCCGCTGATGAAAGCGTCGTAGTCTGCGATTCACCTGAAAGCCTCCCTTTCGGTGTTCTGGTTGAGGTTGTACAACCCCCAAAACATCGGGCTTTCAGGGTTTAATCCCTGCAAAATGAAGAAAAGTGCGCTTGGTCAGGGACTAGTCAGTGGCTGGACCCGCCACGGTTGCCGCCTCGTCGCGGGGCTGATACGCAAGAGCCTCTTCGATGTCTACGCGAGAGGTTGCAGCATGTCGGTACTCATCAAGCTTGCGGTTCTCGCTGGGGTTATCCTGGCTCTGGCACGCTTCCTCCCCGGCGTGCGCATTCAGCGCCCGTCCGTGGCGGTGGTGGCGGCAGTGATCTTCAGT
>JAKSBK010000284.1 GCA_022361155.1 Pseudomonadota bacterium | reverse complement strand
GTGTCGCGTTGAGCGCGTCCTCGACGCGAGCCTTCTTCTCCTTCATCTCCACCTCGGTGGCTGCGCCCACCTTGACCACGGCAACTCCACCGCCGCGCTTGGCAAGCCGCTCCTGCAGCTTTTCGCGATCGTAGTCACTTGTGGTCTCGTCAATCTGACGCCGAATGGTCTCGATGCGTCCTTTGATGTCCGATTTCTCCCCGGCGCCATCAACAATGGTGGTGTTGTCCTTGTCGATGGTGATGCGCTTGGCACGGCCCAGGTCGTTCAGGGTAACGTTCTCGAGCTTGATGCCGAGATCCTCGCTGATCACCTGGCCACCGGTCAGAACCGCGATGTCTTTGAGCATCTCCTTGCGACGGTCGCCGAATCCGGGCGCCTTGACGGCAGCCGTGCCGAGCGTGCCCCGCAGCTTGTTGACGACAAGCGTGGCCAGCGCCTCGCCCTCCACGTCTTCAGCGATGATGAGCAGGGGTTTTTGCTGGCGAGCGATGGCCTCGAGAACGGGAAGCAGGTCCTTCATATTGGACACCTTCTTCTCCGAAATCAGGATGTAGGCGTCTTCCAGCACCGTCTCCATGCGCTCCTGGTCGGTAACAAAATACGGCGACAGGTAACCGCGATCGAACTGCATGCCCTCGACGACTTCGAGTGTGGTCTCGAGGCTCTTGGCCTCCTCGACTGTGATCACGCCTTCCTTGCCCACCTTCTCCATTGCTTCGGCGATGATCTCCCCGATCGTCGAGTCACCGTTGGCGGAGATCGTACCCACTTGCGCAATTTCGCGTGGATCCTTGGTCGCCTTCGATAGGGTCTGCAGCTCCGTGACCAGCAGCTTCACGGCGGAATCGATCCCACGCTTGAGCTCCATGGGGTTGTGGCCCGCTGCGACCATCTTGGAGCCTTCACGATAGATGGCCTGCGCCAGCACGGTCGCGGTAGTCGTACCGTCGCCCGCTACGTCGGATGTCTTGGACGCCACCTCCCGCACCATCTGGGCACCCATGTTCTCGAACTTGTTCTCAAGCTCGATTTCCTTGGCCACGGTTACGCCGTCCTTGGTTACCGTCGGCGCGCCGAAACTCTTCTCGATCACGACATTGCGTCCCTTGGGACCCAGGGTCACTTTGACCGCGTCCGCGAGGGTGGTAACGCCTTGCAGAATCCGGTCCCGAGCCGAAGTGTTGTAGATGATTTCCTTTGCTGACATTAGCCGCTCCGTAATTTCTGGTGTTTATTGTCTCAGAAACAGTTATCGCGCCTGTTCGCGTGGGCCGTGAAGAGCCGACTATTCGATCACCCCGAGGATTTCGTCCTCGCGCAGGATCAGATGCTCGACCCCTTCAAGCTTGACCTCGGTGCCCGAGTACTTGCCAAAGAGCACGCGATCGCCGGCCTTCACGTCTAGCTTGCGCACCGAACCGTCGTCGTTGACCTTGCCGTTGCCCACGGCGATCACCTGACCTTCGATCGGCTTCTCCTTGGCCGTATCAGGAATGATTATACCCCCTTTGGTTTTCTGGTCCTCTTGAACGCGCTTGACCAGGACGCGGTCCTGGAGCGGGCGAATACCCATCGGCAACCTCCTTGAATCGTTGGGAGTTCACGGACCGCGACCGGTTAGCACTCGCGGTCCGGGACTGCTAACGCGCGCCAACATAACCGTCGCCTGGCGCTCGTCAAGCCCACGCAGGACGCAAGATTGCGGGTTGGGCCCAAGAGCGCTAAAATATCAAGGACTTGGCCATGAAGGTCCGGTCCCTCAGGAGGTTAGGTGAGCGCGATCGAGCCGCACACAGACGTTCACGTTTTCTTCAGAGATAAGCTGTCAGCCGCGATGAAGCGCTGTGACCTGTACGCGAGGGAAGCGACCGAATTCTACTTGGTTCAGCTACTTTCCGACTTCGTGGCCAGCACGCCCCAAGACATCCTGTCAAAGCCGCTCGCAGAGCGCTTGGGCAGGGCGTTGACGGCCTCCGGAGCGGAGGCCCTGCGGCGTTTCAAGCAGCTGGGAGACCTCGCCCTGTTTGTCTCGGGCTTCTTTGCCGACCACTTGGACAGCCGTGGTGTGAGCCGGCGCTACGTATCGGATCTCGGGGGGCAGGCGTATGCGGCTGCTGGGGGATTGGCGTTCCGTTCCCGTGGTTCGGCGGTGGCCCGCGATCCGGAGGTATACGCCGAGCTATCCGACAGGTTCGATGCGTTCGCGGGGGTCTTGAACGACGTTCGGGAGGATACGACCTTGCGCACGCCCCGGGATGTGCTTCGCCTCTACGAGCGCTGGCGCCGAACGGGCTCGCCGTTGCTCGCGAGACGACTGCGAGCCGAGGGCGTGTTTCCTCAAGTTGCTAACCACGAGGCCGGCACGCTCCACTAGTTCCCGTTCAGCATGGCGCCATAGCGGCTTTCGTCCTCGGCCCGGCCCTGCGAAATACTTCCAGTATTCCTCGGTCCGCGCCTCCGGGCGCGCTCGCTCTGGCATCCATGCTGAACGGGAACGGGGTTCTTGGAAGCAGCATGGCGCCATAGCGGCTTTCGTCCTCGGCCCGGCCCTGCGCCGTGTCGAATTCGACCGCGCAGCGCAGCTATTCCTCGGTCCGCGCCTCCGGGCGCGCTCGCTCTGGCATCTCCCGCGATGCAGCGAAGCGGAGCGGGGCGCGGCCCACTCTGGACGGGAACTGGGTCTTCGGACAGACCGAACTTCGGTGGTGCGGCCCAGCTCTTAACGCTGGGCGTCTTCGAGCGCTCGGTGTTCCGCGATGTAGTCTCGAGTCACTTCCGTAACGTCGCGCGAAAACGTTACTCGTTGGGCCGCGATCTCACGCAGGGCCGTCACCGCAGCTCGATTCTTGCTCGACACGAGCGCTGGAGCGCCCTTCATGATCTGGCGAGTCCGTTGGGCGGCGAGTATGACAAGGGCGAATCGATTCTCTTCGTGTGCAAGGCAGTCTTCTACTGTGACTCGGGCCATACTGATTCCTCACCGCACTGATTTCTCGCCGCTCCTGGCGGCAGCAGGCCCCCGGCTACAAAGCGCGCCAGGCCTGTGTTACCAGCGTGGCGAGAGCCGAGCAAGTCGGTCATTGTTGCGGACCCAGCTTGGGGTCTTCATGCGTGGGCTTCGCCTGCGGCTCCACCCGGGCAATTCCTGAACGGACCCCAACCATGGCGCGAGTGATCATCACGTCAGGCGACGGCAAGCAAGAAACGCGCGTGCTGGAGCCGGTGACAACCATCGGTCGCCATCCGGATAACACGGTCCAACTGCTTGATCGCGTTGCATCCAAGGGGCACTGCTCCATCGATCTGCTTGACGGCAGGTACGTGCTTCGCGATCTAGGATCTCTCAACGGCACCTTTGTGAACGGCGAGCGCGTGGAGAGCCGGGTTCTTCAGGCTGGAGACGAGATCGGCGTCGGCTCTACCAAGATAGTATTCAGCGAGGGGCCGATCCGGCCCGAACACTCGCTGACCCAAGGTCGTGCGCACAGCCCACGCAAGGTCACCCTCATGAGCGGGCCGGCGGCGAGCCGCATCCGTTCCAAGCTGGTCCAAGCCGTGGAACAGGATTTCCTGCCCGAGAAGGCACTCAAAGACGTGGCGGGACTTCGCAAGGACTACGAGAAGCTGCGGGTAAGCTACGAGTTGACGCGCGCCATCGGAGCCGAGCTCGACGTGGATCGGCTTCTTGACAAGATTCTGACGTGTGCTTTCGACCTTCTGAGCGCAGACCGTGGCGTGATACTCATGTGCGAAAGTGAAGGCGAGCTCGTTGCGCGTTCGGTACGCACCAGCGGAGAGCTGGGCACGGAGCAGGAAGTCACGCTTTCGAGCACGATCATCAGGGAAGTGCTCAAGGACCGCGCGGGCGTGCTTTCGAGCGATGCGTCCGTGGATACGCGGTTCAAGGGTGCTCACTCCGTGATCATGCAAGGTATCCGATCGACCATCGCGGTGCCTCTCATACATGGCGAGCAGGTGCTCGGCGTCATGGTGCTGGACTCGCAGGTCGCGGCCAACGCGTTCACGGAGAAGGACTTGCAGCTCACTCAGACGCTTGCGAATCAGGCGGCGATCGCAATCCAAAACAGCCTGTATGCTCGAGAGATACAGCAGCAAGCGCTGACGCGTCAGCGCTTTCAGCGCCTGCTGTCGCCGGCCATCGCCGAGCAGGTCATCAAGGGGGATGTCGACGTGGCAAAGGGGGGCCAACTACGCGACACAACGGTGTTTTTCAGCGATATTCGGGGCTTCACACGTATGGCCGAGGCCCGCAATGCTCAAGAGATTGTCAACATGCTCAACCAGTACTTCGAACTGATGGTTGAGGTGATCTTCAAGAACGAGGGGACGCTGGACAAGTTCGTGGGAGACGCGATCATGGCGCTTTTCGGATCACCGGTGCAACACGACGACGATGCCGTCCGTGCCGTAAGGACGGCCGTCGAGCAGTTTCGGGTGCTCGAGGCCTTCAACCGCGCCCGGCTGGCACAGGGATCGGAGCCGCTGCGGATCGGTATCGGCATCGACAGCGGGGAAGTCGTTGCTGGCTATTTGGGCAGCAGCAAAGCGCTCGAGTACACGGCGATCGGCGACGTGGTCAACACCGCGTCACGCCTGTGCTCGCTCGCGAAGGCCGGCGAGATCATCATCAGCGAGCGCACTTGGGCACGAATTCATGACCGGTTTGACGCGGTCGAGCTGCCGCGCAAGCGAGTCAAGGGCAAGTCGCGAGCGCTCAAGCTGTACAGGGTTGTTCGGGAAAAGTCCAACCATCGGGAAGCCGGCGACTCGCTGAGCGCAGGCAAGACCCGCAATGGATCAACGCGTGGCGTATCTGGAGTTTGAGAAACCCGTTGTCGAGCTTGAGCGCCGCATCGCGGACCTCAAGTCGGTCGCGGAGCGCGACGACGATCTGGACCAGGAGATTCGGAGCCTGCAGGAGCGTGCGCAGAAGCTCAGGCGGGAGATCTACGAGGATCTGTCGATCTGGCAGAAGGTCCTGTTGAGCCGGCACCCTGATCGTCCGTTTTTCGCAGACTACCTGGAGCGCCTGTGCGATGGCTTCGTGGAGCTGCATGGCGATCGGGTATTCGGCGACGATCCCGCTATCGTGGCAGGCTTCGCACACATTGACGGCCGCAGCGTAGGCGTGATCGGGCAACAGAAGGGCCGCACCACGAAGGAGAAGCTCCGGCGTAACTTCGGCATGCCACACCCGGAGGGCTACCGGAAGGCAGTGCGCGTGATGGAGCTTGCCTCGCGTTTCGGCCGTCCGATCTTGACCTTCATCGACACCCAGGGTGCCTACCCCGGCATGGGTGCCGAAGAGCGCGGGCAAAGCGAGGCGATCGGCCAGTCGCTGCTTTGCATGTCGCGGTTGCGCGTGCCCGTGATAGCCAGCGTGATCGGTGAGGGGGGGTCCGGAGGGGCGCTGGCTCTCGGCGTGGCGAACCGTGTGCTGATGTTGCAGTACGCGACCTATAGCGTGATCACTCCGGAGGGCTGCGCATCGATCCTGTGGCGCGATGCCACCCACGCGCCCGAGGCAGCCAAGCAGCTCAAGCTCCTGGCTTCCGATGCACAGGCGCTGGGCATCGTGGACGCCGTGATCCCCGAGCCGGTGGGGGGTGCGCACAGGGACTACGACGAGGCGGCCGAGCGCCTTGGAACCGCGCTTCGCGGCTACCTCGCGGCTCTGGAAGGGCAGAGCGCCGAGCGTCTGATACAAGGGCGGTACGAAAAGTTCCGAGCGATGGGCATATTCAGCGGAAAGAGCGGAAAGAAGGCAGGCCGACAGGCATGGTGCTGGCACGGGAGCTGCTGAGAATCCTGGTTTGTCCTGAATCGCATCTGCCGCTTGCGCCGGCCGACGACGCCCTGCTCAAGACCATCAACGAGGCGGTCGAGGCAGGGACGCTCCGGACGCGCGGTGGCAGGTTGTTGACGCGTCAGGTTCAGGAAGCCCTGGTTCGCGAGGACCACGGGTGTGCTTATCTGGTTGAAGACGGTCTGCCGAACCTGCTCATCGACGAGCGCATCGATCTAGTGTCCTGGAACAGAAACTCCTCACATAATCTCGCCGGCCCTTGACTTCGATCGAGCCAGCGACCGCCCTTCGGCTATCTCCTGGAAATAGCGCTGCTCAAGACACTCCCTAATCTGAGGCGGAGCTTTTCTTGATGCCGTAGGCGCGCAGCTTGTGTACCAGCGTGCGCAGCGGGATGCGCAGTAGCTCCGCGGCTCGCGTCTGATTGCCGCCGGCGCGCTCCAAGCCTCTGAGGATCAGCTTGATTTCGTACTGCTGGACGCGTTCTTTGAAGACCAGGTCGTCGCTGTCTAAACCAGGGCCCTCACCGCTCAGCGCCCTTTTCGCGGCGGCCTCCAGCTTCGAGCCCGCAGGGGGCTCCGCGTGGGTGCGCACCGATTCCGGAAGGTCCTGCTTGCGGATCCGTCCCCCGGAGCAGACGATCACCGCCCGCTCTACGGCGTTGCGCAGCTCCCGTACGTTGCCCGGCCAGGGATAGCTCACGAGGCGCTCGCTCGCGTCAGCGTCGATTCCATCCACGGGTCGTTTCCACTCCCGGCTCGCTTCCTGCAGGAACAACTCGGCCAAGAGAATGACCTCGTCGGGACGCTCTCGCAGTGGTGGAACGCGCAGGGTGAACGCGTTGAGCCGATACAGCAGGTCGGCTCTGAACTTCCGCGCGCAGACCATGGCCTCCAGGTCTCGATGCGTGGCGGCGAGCACGCGTACATCGAGCTCGATTTCGCGGCTCGAGCCGATGCGTTGCACGCTGCGCGTCTCGATGACGCGCAACAGCGCGGCTTGCGCCGCCGCCGACAGCTCGCCCACCTCGTCCAGAAAGACCGTGCCGGCGTCCGCTTGTTCAAAGAGCCCCTTGGACATGCGGTCCGCTCCGGTGAACGATCCCCGCTCGTGCCCGAACAGGGTGGCTTCGAGCAGGGTTGCGGGAATGGCGGCGCAGTTGAGCGCGGAGAAGGGAGCCTTGGCACGGGCGCTACCGGCGTGGATGGCCTGTGCGACCAGCTCCTTGCCAGAGCCTGTCTCGCCTAGGATCAAGACAGGGGCCGTGGTCTTGGCCACGCGTCCGACCACTGTGTAGAGCTCGCGCATCTTCGCGCTGTGCACGACGACGGCCGCGTCGGTTCGCGGCTCGCTACGCTCGCTGGTGACGTGCAAGGCAACGGCCACGCCGCCGAGTTGGATGCTGTCGCCAGGTTGGACGCGCGCCGAATCAATGCGCGTCTGGGCCACCTTGCAGCCATTGCGCGAGCCCAGATCCTCGAGCACGAAGTCGCCGTTCTTCCAGACGAAGCGAGCGTGCTGCCGGGACAGGCCGAGATCGTCGATGAGCACATCAGCCGGGAGCTTGCGTCCCACCACGACGGGTGTGTTTTCCACCAGCTCCACCAGACGCACTCCCTGAGGGCAGTAGAACACCAGCGTGGCCCGGCGCTTGGGGGACGCGCGGCCGCTGCCCAGGGGCAGCGCGGCATGCTCGATGGTAGTCAGATCCGCGAACTTGCTGCCCATTCTGTCTGGCGAGCATGTCGTGCTCGTAGAGCGGCGTCAAATCGGCTCCAGGCCCCGAGATCGGTTGGACCAGCCCCTGCCGGGTCGCAGCGGGGCCCAAGCTGCTGTCGCTGGAGCCGGCAATCCATGCTACCGTGCCTCATCTGGCTAGGGGACCTATGAAGGTGTTGGGCTGGACGATGCCGTTGGGGTGGATGCGGTCGGGGTGGATGCGGTCAGGGTGGATGCGGTCAGGGTGGATGCGGTCAGGGTGGATGCGGTCAGGGTGGACGCGGTCGGGGCGGATGCGGATGGTCCGACTCGGACTGCAGGGCAGCCGGACTCTGGTGCTGCTCGGGGCCGGTCTGTGCACGGCAGGCTGTCGCTACTCGCTGCCAGGACCTGCCCCGACGCAGAACTTCCACGGTCTGAGCGATGAGTGTGCTGCCTGTGGCGAGCGAGAGTGCGGGCAGCGCTGGGACGAATGCCTAGCGGATTCGGCCTGCAAGGACGCGGTCGAGTGCTATCGCGATTGCACGGATCCCGATTGCCAGATGCGCTGCACGGCCCTGGCTGACTTCAACAGCCTGTCGAACAAGGTGCTCAGCTGCCTCTTGTGGGAACACGGTTGTGCCGCGACCTGCTCGGGCAGGAACTGGGACTGCGTGGGCAGCTACGGCTGGACCGGTACCGAGTCGGCGCAGACGCGGCTTGTCACGCTGACGCATACGGAGCCGCGGAGCCGAATGTACAGGCCCATTGCCGGCATCGAGGTCAAGGTGTGCACCACCGATACCTGCGATGGCTGCGATGCGGCCGGCTGCGGGCCGCCGGGGGTGCTTCGCGCGGTGTCGGACGAACGCGGTCAAGTCAAGCTCGAGCTGCCGGCTACTGCCGCGTCCGGGGCGTTCTTCGGGCATCTGCGTGCGAGCGGAGCTCGCCTCATCCCCATGGCGTACTACCTGGGTCACCCGGTGCTTCGACAGGAGTGGCATACCTTTACGATGCAGGACGTGGCCAGCACGGATCCGGCCGTGCAGCCCCCCGCAAACGTCCAGCGCGGCAACGTGATTGTCTCCGTCATGGACTGCGCTCGAACTCCCGGCCAGGGCGTTCGCTTCAGCGCCAGCTCCGCCGATGCGACCACCCGCACCTGGTACGAGCGTCCCGCTCGCTCGAGCCAGAGCGTCACCACGACCGACCGCAGCGGTGTGGGAGGGTTCACGAACCTACCGCTGGGTCCGGTCCTGCTGACCGGCTACCGAGGTGACACGCCCGTTGCCGCGGCCGAAGCGTACGTCCATCATGCTTTGATAACTCAGGTCACGCTGTATCCCCTTGAGCTCGCCGACCGACCACCCGAGCCCGGTGTCGTGCCATGAGCGCGAGCAGGCTTGAGCCCGGTTTGGGCCCCAGCCCGACGAGTCCGGATCGCTCGGGTGAACAAAAAAGCGACTTGGCACGCACTTTGTTTTTGAGACTCCGGTCCAATGTGTCACTAACACCATGACGATGTCCGCATCCATAGCGCTCCTTCGCAGGGGGAGGGTAGCGGTGGCCTCTGTCGCAGGCTGTGCCCAGCTCGTTGTGGCTGGGCTTGCGGGGGGTTGTGGCGGCGACGATGCGTCCAGAGCGGGCGGCGCCGCCGGGGGGGGTCGCGCAGGATTGGGATTCGGCGGCCGGGCGGGTACCCTTGGTGGCCTGGCCGGTAGGGCTGGCGCAGCTGGCACACCGGGTGGCCCGGCCGGCGCACCCGGCGCCGGCGGGTTTGGCGGCCGAGGCGGCTCCGCGGGTCTTGCTGGCGCTGCCCCAGGCGCCGGAGGAGGCCTCGCCGGCCTGGGAGGAGCGGGTGGCCCAGGGGGCGTCGGAGGCGTGGGGGTCGGGCCTGGCGGTCTCGGCGGGCTCGGGGGCGGCGTGGGCCCGCCGGGACCCGCCGTGCCAAACAACCCCTTTTTGGATCCGGCGCCGGTTGCGCCAAGTGTGCCAGCGCCGCCCCCGGTTACCGGTGGCACGACCCTGGCGCGAGGTCCGGCGGGCGAGACCGCGCAGCCTGCGTCCGTGCTGGCAAATGCGCTGGCGCAAGACGGGCGGCGAGCCATCGCGACCGCGATGCAACCGGGCCGAATCCGTCTCAACAGCTACAGCGTGCACGGTTCGCTCGAGTGGTCCGCACAGCTCCATCTGCTGAGTGCCCCCCCTGAATGCGGGGCCGCCGGGCGCCTGCTGCAGATCGCGGGGCTCGCCTTTGACGCCCAGAGCTCGCAGCTTTTTGTGAGCGGCCGGTTTTGCGGATCGCTGGATACGGGTCCCGGCGGACGCCTCGAGGCCAGCCGGGACTCCGAGGGGTTCGTGCTCGGCTACGACCGCTGGGGAAACCCCATCGGCTCCGAGCTGCTCGCCGGACCCGGAGAGAGTTGGGTCTCCGCACCCAGGGTGATGACCGGCAGCGCGGCTGGACCATCTGGGGCTGCACCAGCCACCGTGGGGCTCGTGGTCACGCACGGCGAGCGGGTTTTCTTCCAGCAGCTCGACATGGGGGCAGCAGGCCCGGCGACCGTGCCGCCTCCGATAGCGCAGCAGCAGCTGCCCACCTGCCCGGGTGGTTGGCCTCAGCTCGTGACAGGCATGTCGGCGGACGGCATGCAGCGGGTGGTCGCCGGGGTGTGCGGGGAGCAGATCCGGCTGCTGCGCCTGGCGGGCGGGCAGGCGCCCTGGGGCCAGACGATCCGGCTGCTCGATTCGCCCGACGAGCGCCAGCAGCCCAGCATTGGCCAGGTGTTGGTGAGCGGCAGCGGGGTCGTGGTGGCCGGGGCCTATCGCTGGCAGCGCCACAGCCCGGGGGGTCGCGCCGTCGACCGGGGCGTGGGCGCGTTCGTGGTAGGGCGGTCGTGGGCAGGGCCGATGGCCGGCTTTGTGGAGCTTTACCCGGGGGATGTCTTCTTGGGGGCCGCGCTGGCTTTTCGGAGCGATCAGGTGGTGGTCGCCGGCTGGTTTCGAGGCGCTGCCCAGATCGGCTCGCACAGCGTGGTCAGCCGCGGCGGAACCGGCGGCCTCGTGGCGGCGCTGTCGCTGCTCGACGCGACTCCGCTCTGGGTCGCGCACCTCGGAGGCATCGGGGATGCCCGTGCAACCGGGCTCGCCCTCGACCCTCTAGGTGGCTTGGTCGTCACGGGTGTGTTTTCCGGGGAGCTGATGCTCCGCAACCAGACGCTCACGAGCCACGGTCAACCTGCCGTGTTCGAGGTCAAGCTGGGGGAGCTGCCGTGAGCGGTGGGTTTGTGCACGATGCTGCCGCACCGGATGGCCGCGCCCGCGGGTTGCTGCTGGTCGTGCTGCTGGCCTGCAGCTGCGATGCCGAGAGCCCACCGGCTGGCAGCGACCCTGGTGCACGTACCACGGCCGGCACCAGTCACGCACCCGGGGCCGGTCCCGGTCACGGCGCCGGGCGCCCGATTGGCACGCCGCCGCAGGGCGGCATGGGTGGGCCTGGCTGGGGTGCAGGCGGCTTTGGGCGCAGCGGCTTTGGCGCGCCTCACGCTGGGACACCCGGCGGCTCTGGCGGCTTTGGCGGGTTTGGCGCTTCGGGTACGTTCGGCGTCACCGTCCCGAACAATCCTTGGATTCCGCCTGCACCTGCGAGCCCGTCCTCGGCGCCGGCAACCGCCCTTCAGCCGCTGCAGGTGGTGCTGGGTGCGGGCATGCCGAGCCCGAGCGAGCTTCACGCGGTCGTACGCTCGCCCACGGCCGATACCATGGTCCTGGCGGGTGCAGTCGATTCCAGAACCGCGTTTCTCGCCCTGGTTGGCGCCACGAACGTGGCGGGCCCGAACAACTGGACTGCTTCCCTGAAGGCCTCCGCGGCTGGCGGTGCCTGCGACGTTTCGGCCCCGTTCGTCGAGATCGCAGGTCTGAGGCTGGATGGGAGCGGGGGGGTCTGGGTGTCGGGTCGCTACTGCGGCATGCTCTCGTTCGGTCAGGGCCGGCACAGCGAGCCCAGTCAAGGGATCGATGGCTTCGTCGTCCAATACGACCCGCACGGTTCGCCCCTATGGGATCATCGGCTGGGCGGCTCCGGGGTCGATTGGATCACGCCTCCGCTGAGTCGCTCGGCCACGGGCGCGTTCGGCTTGCAGGTCATGCTGGCGAACGGAAGCAGTCTGCAGGCTCATACGTTCGGCCCCGACGGTCGCCCGCACCCCCCGCAGCCGCTCGCAGGCTTGCTTGGCTGTTCCGGCAGGGTCACCCAGCTGGACGCGGCCATGTCCGACCTCGGACAGCGTCTCGCCTTGACGGGAGCCTGCGATGGGCAGCCCGTCGTGGTTAGTCTGGCTCGTGACGCCCTCGGATCGAGCCAATGCCAAGTCCCGGACTGCTGGAGAGAGTCGCTGGGACCCGCAAGGCCGGGCGATCACTTCACGACCGCTCGCGACGTCATCGTGATGCACACCGGCGAGCTCGTTGTGGGGGGCCAGTACGATTGGGAGACTGTCAGCGCCAGCGGTGTGACCATCGACCGGAGCCGCGGGGCCTTCGTTGAGTTCTTCAGCAAGGTGGGCAACCGGGTTTGGGGGCGCCGCTATCCCGGTGATGTGGTGGTCAGCGACCTGAGCTGGGGCCCCCGCAACGAGATCGTGCTCGGGGGCTGGTTTCGAGGTGTGCTCGATCTGACACAGGGTGACTTCCCGCGCGCGAGCACCGGAGCGCGTGACGGGTTCGTCGCCTTGCTCGACCCCTGGAACAGCGACCCGACGAGCACCGATCCGCTGCGCGTGGCCTGGGTGCTGGCGGGCAGCGGCAACGCCTGGGACCTGCGCTGCGGCAGCACCGGCCAGGCTCTGATCGTATCGGGCCTGTTCGACACCCGGCTCGAGCTGGGCGCCAAGAGCCTGGTGAGCCATGCCAAGGACCTGTTTTTGGCGCGCTTGGCGCCGCCGCCTTGAGCACTCGCGGAACATAGGCCGGACAGGCAATGCTGCATGAGACGGCTCGCGTGACGACCAAGACTACCTGCAGCCTCGGAGCGCTCGGTCTCCTCTTGGCGTTGGCGCAGGCTGCTCGGGGCCAGGCGCGGCCGCCGCCCCTGCAGGGCGCGACCGAGCCCGATGGCCCGGCGCCCCATGCTCCCGAAGCGGCCCCGGTTTCCCCCGGCCCTGATGCGGAGACACCCCCGGGATCGGGCCAGGCCGCGTCTTCAAAGGCGAATCAGGCCGACGCGAATCGAGCTCCTGGCCAGCCGGCTGTCGGCGTGGCAGCGGCGAGCGCGCGTGCCTGGTTCGACAAAGGCGTGGCGCTGAGCTCCGAGGGGCGCTGGAACGACGCCCTGGCAGCCTTCGAGCGTTCTCGCCGGCTCGTGCCTCGACCAAGCACGCTGTTCAACCTTGCCGTGGTCTACTACCGGCTTGGCAGGTCGCGCGAGACACTGTGGGCCGTCAAGGAGTACCGGCGGCTGACGCCAGGCCACCCCGCCGCGTCCGAGTCTGCTGAGCTTGCGAGGCTTGCCGAGCGGGCGGAGGCCGAAGTCGCCACGCTGCTGCTCACCGTGAGCCCCGAGCACGCCGAGCTGCGGCTGGACGGCGCGCTCCTGCACACCCTGGGTCCCGTGCGCACGCTGGTGCTCGACCCAGGGTTGCATCGTCTCCAGGTCGGGGCCCCAGGATTCGTTCCAAAGCACTTGGAGCTTCCCGTGCTGGCGGGCGAGAAGCTCGCCCGGCGGGTCACGCTCGCGGCTGTGGCCCGGGCTCCCAAACCTCGCGCGGACACGCCGGTGCCGCTTCCCGGCCAGGCCTCGCCCCAGCCAGCCGCGCCTCGACCGTCCGGGCCGTTGCGGGTCGAGGTCGCAGCGTCGGCAGCGCCAACGAACGGGGCAGCGGCCGCAGCGCCGGCCCAGGATCAAACCGACCGTCCCGAGCCGGGTACGTCACCGAAGCGGCTTTGGACCTGGGTCAGCGGGAGCGCCGCCGTCGCCTTTGGAGCCACTGCCGCGGTGGTGTGGCGCGCCGGCCTGGCCAGGGCGCGGGCGCTTGAGCCACGGGCGCCCGACTGTGCCCTCATGCTGCACTGTCCGGGACAGGCGCCGGTTGACCGGTCGCCCTTGTTGCCCTACGAGGTGGTGACCAGCGTCTCGCTGGCGCTGGCCGGGTCCAGCACAGCCGCAGCATTCGTCCTGTATTTCGTAGAAGCGCAGGATTCCCGTGGCGTTGCGCAATCGGCCGGCGTGGAGCTCGGTCTCGGTTCCGCGCAGCTGACGGTGCCTTTCTAATCGGTATAATCAGCACGAACCCCCAAACGCTTCCAATAGATTTCACGACCCCTGTTATAGCCTCAGTCCGCCACCCTGCGGCACGCCGCACGGCCGTGTGTTGGCACAGCAGGTATGTCCTCTCGCCCTCCTCGCCCGTCCCCGCCGCCTCCAACGCTGCCTCCCAAGGTCGTCGCGGAAGTGCAGATGGCTGCGCTGGAGGAAGAACTGGCTCTGAGCTCGCGGCCGCTCAGACAGGCCATCCTCCAGCACGAGATCGGCTCGCTGCTCGAGCACCGCCTCGACGATGTGAACGCCGCCGAGCTGCGCTACCGGGCCGCGCTCGACTTGTGCCGAACGTTCCGTCCACCCTTGTATGCGCTGATGCGTCTGTGTTCCACCCGCGGGCAAGACGCGCAGCTTGCGGAGCTGCACCAGCTGGAGCTCGATTTCGCGTCAAACGATTCCGATCGGGCGCTGGCGTTGGTCAACCGCGGCTGCCTGGTGGATGCCGCGCTCGGCGATCCGCACAACGCAGCGGAATTGTTCGAGCAGGCATTGCAGCTCGACCCGCGTTGTCACAGTGCGGCATTGATGCTCGAGTGGCATCACCGCAGAGCGGGGCAGCAGGCTCGCGCCGAGCGCGTCGTGATCCAGCGTGCGGAGCTCGCGAGCGATCCAGCCCTTCGCGCGGAGCTAGCGCTCGAAGCGGCAGAGACCCATCTACGGGATGGCGACCTGACGGCGGCCCTGACGCTGCTGCGGCGGGCGGCGAAACATGGGGACCCCTGGTCGTGTCTCGAGCGGATGGAGCGGATAGCGCGTGCTCACGGAGACCACGCTTGCGTCGTCGAGTCGCTCGAGCGCCGCGCGAGCTTGGCGTCCGACGCGGCCCGGCGCCGCGGACACCATCGCAACGGCTTTTGCCACTACCGCGACCTCGCACCCCCCCAACGCTTGGCGGCGGCGTTGTGGCGCGAAGCAGCACGCTACCGATTGCGTCACAGCCAAGACCTGCCGGGCACGCTCGCGAACTACGAGGCCGCGGTCGCGCTGGCACCGGACGATGCTCTCTTGCGTCTCGAGCGGTTGCGGGTCTACGGCCTGGCAGACAACCTGCAGGCTGCAGGTACGGACGCAGCCGAGCTGTTGAGTCGGGGCGCGAGCGGACCGCAGGCGGCTGCGCTTCAGCTGCGAGTGGCCGATTTCGCGAAACTGCTTGGCGACCGAAAGGGCGCGTACGCCGCCCTGCGTCAGGGCGTCGCCCAAGCGCCAGATAGCGTTGCTGCCTGGGCAGTGCTGGAAGAAACCCAGCTGCGTACCGGGCAGTACCGCGATCTCGTAGACGACCTAGGCGCGCGTGCCCGCGACACTCAGGGCGAAGCGCGTGCCTACTTGAGCTGGCGCGCGGGTCAGCTCGCCGTCGATCGCCTTTCGCACATCGAGCAAGCGCGGCCGCTGCTCGAAACCGCCGTGGCTCTTTCGCCGCACAAGGCGCGCATTTTGCGTGAGCTCTACGGCGCGGCGCTGCGACTCAACGATCACGAGGCAACCCGAGATGCGGCCGCTGCGCTTTGCGAGCTGCCACTCGAAGACAGCGAGATCAGCGCCCTCATGCGCGAGCGCTATCAGCTGCTGTCGGGCCAGTTCCAGGACGAGGAGGCAGCCCTTGGTGTTCTGCGCGAGGCGCTCGATCGCCCGGCGTGCCGGGATTGGGCTCCGCATGCAGCTTGCTTGGTGGCGGCGCTGCGGCGCGATCATGAGCTGCTGGGTCGCGCGCATCAGACGCTAGCGAAGCTGGCGCGCGCGGCCGAAGCCAAGGCCGCGCACCTGTGCGCTGCCGCGCGAGCGCAGGTACAGGGGGGTGATCGCGCAGCAGCGTTGCAGTGCTTGCAGCTGGCGCTGAAGCGATCGCCCAACCACGCGTACGCGAGCGCCTTGCTCGAGGAACTGTATCTCTCCGCCGGGGAGACGGAACGGGCCGTTCGCTTGCTCAAGAGCAAGCACGATGGGCGCGCCGAGGTGCTGGGCACCGAGGTCTCGCTGCTCACGGCCGGCAGGGAAGCGGAGGCGGCAGACGACGTCTCGACCGCGATGCAGAGCTATCGCTACGCCATCGGAAGCGACGCCGGAAGCCTGGCACCGTTGTGGGCGCTCGGGTTGCTCGGGGAGCGGCTCGGCAGCCGCGAGCTCACCGCCGAGGCGCTGCACGGACTGGTGCAACGCGATCGCGCCGCGGACCGACCCTCGATCGCGGCGCTCGAGCTGGGCGAGCATCTCGCAGAAACAGGCGAGCAGCCGGAGCGCACCGCCAATCTGCTGGTGGAGGCGCTCGATGCGCCGGAGGCCCGCACGGCTGCGGCCCTCACGCTGTTGATGCTGAACCGCCACGGCGCCGACGACAGAATCCGTAGAGCGTTCTCGGTTCTGCAGTCGGGCAGCAGTCCGAGCTGGAACCTGAGCTTGCTGCGCGAGCAAGCGGCGCGCTGCATTCACGAGCGCAGCGCAGGCGAGGAGGCCTGGCAGATCATTCAGGACGTGCTCGCACAGCAACCCCGCGATCGCTGGGCTCGCATGGCTGCGATTCGGACGGCACCGGACGCGGAGTCGAGGGCGGACGCTTTCGGCTCCTTCGCCGCCACGGTCGACGACAGGTCGATCGCGGAGCAGCTGTCGCTGCACGGGCTTCGCGCCAGGGCCATCGCGCTGCGCGGACAATCGAATGACGACATGGTCATGGAGGCGCTTGCGATGGCGGCCAAGCAACCGAGCTCGCTAGCCGCCTCGATCGCGGTGGACGAGCTGCTCGACGAGGACGACGATCCGGCTGCTCGTGCCGCGGCGTTGGCGTGCCGCATCGATCACAGCGCGCTTGCGTTTCGTCCTGCGCTTCAGTCGGCTCGAGCACGGGCGCTGCTAGCTGCCGGAAGTCACGCCGAGGCGGCTGCAGTGCTGCGCGAGCTGTTGGAGCGAGACCCGGAGGACATGGCCGCGTGGGACAGCCTGCGTGTTGCAGCGCGCGCGCTAGGCGATTGGCCGGCGGTCGTGCACAGCTGCGACACGCTTGCGGCCCGCTGCGAAGGTGAGTTCCGCGCGATGTTGCTGGAGGAAGCGGCCATCGTGCTCATCGACGAGCTCAAGAATCTGCCGGAGGGTGAGCGCCGCTTGCGCGAGGCGCTGCAGGTCGAGCCATCGCGCCGCATCGCCTACCACCGGCTCTACGCGGTCGTTGCCGAGCGCGCCGACACCTCTGGGCTGCGTATGCTGCTCGAGGATCGCATTGCCGCTATCGAGGATCCGGGTGAGCTCAGCGGCCTGTTCTTCAGGCAGGCCCAGTTGCTGCGCGCGCTCGGTGAGCGAAGACGCTCGCTCGAAGCACTCGAGAATCTCCTCATGCTCGATGGCAACCACGCCGCAGGGTTGAGCTTGCTGGCGGAGGTGCACACATCGCTCGAGCAGTGGCCCGAGGCCGTGGATGCGCTGCGTGCATTGGCTGCAGCCAAGGTGCCGCCCCGGCAGCGCAAGCTGGCGCTGTTGGGCGCTGCGGAGTTTCTCGACAAGAAGCTGAACGATCCGGACGCTGCATTGCAGGAGTTTCTGGTTCTCGTCAGGGCGGAGCCCGGCGATGCCTCGCTGCACGAGCGCATGGCGGATCTGGCGATGCGCGCCGAGAACTCGGATTCCGCGGCACACGTATTGTGCCGCGTGGCCGAAGGACGCAAGGGCGAGGAACGAGCAGGGATCGAGCGCCGTGCCGCTGCCGTCTTTCTCAAGGCGGGCGATGCCACACGCGCGGCACAGCGCTACCGGCGTGCATTGGACGCATTCCCTGCTGATGCCGAGGCGTGTGCGGGGTTGCGCGAGCTCACCGACAATCCGGTCGATGTGGCCCGGCTGTTGTCGGCATTCGAACGAGGTGTACGTGTCGAGCTTCACCGGCGGCCGACCGACCCAGCGGTGTTGAGGAAGCTGCGCCTGGCCGCTGTCTGGGAAGAATCCAAAGACCTGGAACTGCGTGTCCTGGCTGCCCTGAACGCCTTGGGAGCGGCGTCCAATCAGGAGAGCGAGCGTTACCAGGCCTTGTTTCAGATCACGCCCCGCGCGCCACGTGGGGTCCTTCGCAGCAGTGCGTTCGAAAAGCTGCGTGTGCCCGCGCCTACCGAGCTGGCCAAGGTAGGAAGGCTGGCCTGTGCAGCGCTTCTCGTGGCCGAGCGCCCCAGTCTAAGAACCTTCGGGGTCGATGACTCGGACGAGCTCGACCCCGAGGCCAGTCATCGCCTGCGCGACGCGCTCCTTCCCTACGCACGTGTTTTCGGAGCTCACAACGCGCACTGGTACGTTGGCGGCGATCAGCCGCGGCTTCTGGCGGCGCTTCAGCGCCCGCGGCAGCGACCGGTCTGGTTGCTCGGTTCCGAGCTGGACACACCGCTGACCACGGCCGAGTTGTTCACGGCAGGAAAGCTCGCCTTTGCGCTGCACGACCACGTGCTGCCGCTGGTGCAGCGTTCGCCTGAGCAGGCGGCAACAGTGATCTTGGCCGCCTGCGCAGCCGCCGGCGCGCGGCTGCCCAGCCGTCCCGGGCGACCGGATCTACTCGGCCTGAAGTCCTTGCTTCGGCGTGCAATGCCGCGCGACCTCGCGCGGGAGCTGGCTTCAGCGGCCGCAGCCGCGGGGCTTCACGACGCCGATGTAGAGGGCTATTGCCTGGGCCTGCACAAGAGCTCGGTGCGGGCGGGGCTGCTGGCATGCGGCGATCTCTCGCTCGCGCTCGCGTCCATCCTGGAGGATTTCGAGCGCGCCGATGTGGAGAGTTCCGACCAGGCCCGAGACGTGACGCTGTTTTGGCTTTCGACGGAAATGCATGCGCTCAGGCGCCATCTCGAGCTGGCCAAATGAGCGGAGAACCAGACGACGCGCGCGCCACGCATCGGCCGCCTGCGGGTGACCTCGAGCAGCACGGGCACGAGCAGGAGCAGCGAGAGCAACGCGACACTGCGCGTGCTCCCAGGAACGCGAAGCCTCCACAGCGCGAGCCAACGCCCGATGACAGCGGCGACCTCACCATGCCGCCGCCGCCCGGTCTGATGCCGCAGACCGGAGAGCGTGCCGAGCGTCCGACGCTGCCTGCTCCGAGTCTCGACCGCGATGTGCTCGAGGCGCTGCTGGCAGGCAAGGAAGCTGCGCTGCGCAGCTCGCAGCCGACGACAGAGCCTGCCCAGCCTGAGCTCGAGCCTGCGCTCGAGGGCGACAGCGGGTTGCTCGAATCACTCGAACCAGGAGGGTCGGAGTCGAGCACACCACCATTGATCGAAGACGAGTCGCTCGCGCAAGGGCTCGTGGATGCAAATCTGGACTCGCTGCTGGAGCGTCTTCGCCCCACGCCGAAAGCCGTCACGGGGGAGCAGGCCGCGACCGGCGAGGGCCGGGACGTCGACGAGCCCGAGCTGAAGATCGCACCCCTCGACGATCCGGAACTGCTCGCGGAGCTCGAGGCACTCGAAAGCGAGAGCTGGCACAGCGAGCTGCAAGCGGAGCACAGCGGCGCAGCACGCTCGTCCACGGCAGATGAAGCTCTGTCCGAGCTCGAGCTGGGTGAGGCAATCATCGCGCATCTAACGCCCGCCGAGCCCGGTCCACCTGGCTCCCCTGCGCCGACGTCCGTGGCGGGGCTAGATGGCGGCGCCGGGACCGCTGGAGTGGACACGGCGGTTGGCGTGGACACGGCGGTTGGCGTGGACCCAGCCGTTGGAGTGGACTCAGCGGTTCGAGTCGATGCGGCGGTTAGGGTCGATACGGCGGTTGGGGTCGATACGGCGGTTGGGGTCGATACGGCGGTTGGGGTCGATACGGCGGCTCGAGTGGACACCGGAGCCGAAGCCGCGCTGCGGGCGGTCTTGCGACCGGACATGCCGGACGAGCAGCTCAAGCTGGTTGGCAACGATCGGGCCAGCGAGCGCGCGCGCGTGGATCTGCTGCAGCACCTGGCGGAGCGCTGCACCGGCAAGGCCAGAGCGCATTTGCTCGTGGCCGGGGCGGAGCTCGGGCGTCAAAGCGGCGACAACGAGGTGGCTGGGGAGCTGCTGGGGTCCGCGCTCGATGTGGACCGAAGCAATCTGGTAGCCCTTCGTGCTTCCCGGCGAGACGCAGTTGCTGCAGGCGAGTGGACCCGGGTGCTGGAGCTGCTCAGCCAGGAGGTCGAGCTTCCGCTGCCCGCTGCCGAGCGCGCCCACACGCTGACGCTGCTGGCGGAGGTCCACATTCACATATCGCGCGCTCTTAGCGAGGCCGAGCAGGCTGCTGCGGCCGCGGTCGAGCTCGACCCGAATTGCGCTGCAGCCTGTCTCCTGCTCACCGAGATCAGCCTGGCTCAAGATCGACCCCTGGCGGCCGCGGATGCCCTCGAGATTGCTGCGCGTGCGTGCAGCGACAAGAGCACTGCCTTCGCCTTTTTCGTAGAGGCCGGTCGCCTCCAGGAGCGAGCGAACCGACGATCGAAAGCCTGCGAGCTTTTCGGGAGCGCTGCCAAGGCGGACGACCAAGCATTCGAGGCGCTCTTGCATGCTGCGAGCTCTGCGCGAGCGGCGGGGCGCACGGGCCAGGCGCGCGATGCCCTCGCGCAAGCGGCGAGGTCGGTCGAGTCGAAGCTGCTCGAGGAGGCGCTTCAGCGTCTCGCCGCTCGCTGGGAGAGCGCGAACGACCCGAAAGCCGCGCTTGAACGCATGCGTGGCTTTCAGGGCCGGCTCGCGTCCCGCCTTTGCGCGCGTCTAGCACGCCGAGCCGGGGACGAACGGGGCCAACTTGCGGCGCTGCTTCGGTGGTCCGAGGCTGCCGAGACCACGGAACGAGCGCTTGCGTTCACCCAGCAGGCAGCGCTTCATGTGCGCGCCGAGCGTTGGCGTCAGGCAAGGGAGTCGCTCGAACTGGCGGCCGATGCCGACCCACAGCTTTCGAGCATCCTGGTAGTGCAGCGCACGTTGGCGAGCGCTTCGGGAGACGCACGCGGTTTGGCCGAAGCGCTTGCCCAGCTTCCGGGCTCCGGCTCCGACGGTCCTCTTGCGAGTGCCGCCAGGCTTGCCTTGCAGCCAGGAGGGATAGCCAAGGAGCGCCAGATGCTGGCCAAGGCCATGGTGGAGGGCGGGCCGCCTGTGGCTCAGGTGCTGTCCGTCGACCTGGCGGCCGAAGCGGGCGATACGGACCTGGTGCACACCGCGCTGCGCAGGAATGCGACGCGCGCACGGGTGGAGGATCGTCTGGGTAGTCAGCTCGCGCTGCTCGATTTCGTGGCCGGCGGACAACGCGACGAGCAAGCGCTGGCCATCCTCAAAGTGGCGCATGACCTGGCGCCCGGCTCACCCACCGTGCTTCGCCATATGATGCGCATGACCGACGTCGAGTCGGAGCTTGCCGATCTGTGGCTTGAGGAAGCGGGCGCAGCGTCCGGTGAGCACGCTGCTTTCGCGGTCACCATGGCGGCGAGGCACATGCGGGAGTCCGGCGACGGCCCGTTGCGCCAGTATTTGCGAGCGCTGGAGATCGTCCCTGGCTACGAGCCGGCAGCGTGGGCTGTGGATTCGCTTGCGCGTGGCCCGCGCGCTCAGGTGTTGCTTCCAGACGTGCTGCGAGCATTGGCACAAGGGGCTCCCGATGCGCGAACCAAGGCGCTGCCGCTGGTGCGTGCTGCGCGAGCCAGCAGTTCGGAGGCCGCCGCCGAGCTGCTTCGCGCGGCGCTGGCGTTGTGTCCCTCGGATGCCGTCTTGATCGAGGTGCTTGCGGGTTGCTCGCGGCTCGAGGACAGCGAGCTGGCCAGCCATTTCGAGGCCCTGGCCGAGCAAGGAGGCGACGAGGTTGCTCAGGCCAGCCGCATCTGCGCAGCAGCGGCATACGAAGATGCTGGGAAACGCGAGCAGGCTGGAGAGTTGTACCGCCAGGCGTTCGAACGAGGCGGCGAGGCGTTGCGGGTCCACGCCTTGCTCGCGCTCGACCGCAGCGAGTTGCTGGCGGACAAGCACGCCAATGTCCTCGAGCGACTCCACGCCGCGCATGCATCGGCCGCCGACCCAGACGCGAAGAAGGCGGTGCTTCTGCGCATGGCCGCTTTCGTGGCCCACGAACGGAGAGGGGATACGGATGCGGTGGCGCGTTTGGAGCAGTTGATGCAGGCAGCCCCGGACCAGATTCCTGTCCTTCGCGCACTCGAGAGGCGTCGCATGAGCCAGGGCGAGGAGGCCGGCCTGCTTGCGATCGAGCGGATCATGTTGACGGCGGTGCACGCCCCCCCGGACGCTGCCGCGCAGCTGCGCTTGGCACTGCGGTTGGGATCGGAGCTGCGGTTGGGATCGGAGCTGCGGCACTCACCGAACGAACAATCCGAGTCCTTGCAAGAGGCCTACGAGCTGCTGTCGCAGGCTCCACGCACGGCCCTGACCGATCTGTGGCTAATTCACCGGCTCGAGGGGGCGGCCCGCAGCAGGGGAGATACAGCCGCGTTGACGCGCGCGCTTCGCCTCGGGCTCGACGTTTTCTCGCTACCCGAAGAACGCACCTCGCAGGCGCTGCGTCTCGCCGAGGTTTTGCAGGACGGAGCCGCGGAGGAGGCTGCTGCGTTGGTTGAGCGCGCGCTGGCGAGATCACCGCAACACCCTGCGGCCGCCGAAGAGCTTGCTCGTTTATGGTTGCTCGCCGGTCGAACGGGAAAGGCCGCAGCGGCCTTCAGCCGGGCGGCTTCCGGATGTGACTCGAAGCAGCATGCTCGAACGCTCCTGTATCGTGCCGGCGTGCTCTGGCAGGAAAGGGGGCAGGACTCCGAGGCCGCATTGCAGGCGTTCCTGCAGGTGTGCGCCGACGATCCTCTATACCGCGACGTTTTCGATCGGGCCAAGGCGCTGCTCGAGCGCAAGCGAGACTACGGGGAGCTTGCAAAGCTCTACGAGCGACGGCTGCGCCAGGGGGGCGAGCCCATGTTGCTTGCGCAGCTTCACACCGAGCTGGCCCAGCTATGGGGCAAAGCCGGGGACAGCGGCCGTGCCAAAGCCGCCCTCGGTGACGCGATAACGCTGGAGCCGGATGGACTGGCGGCGCGGCGAGCGCTCTGCGCCCTGCTGCTGGAGGAGCACGACTGGGTTTCCGCCGCGGATGCACTGATTCGGCTCGCGCGTTTGACCAAGGACCGCGACGAGCTGCTCAGGGCGTTCAAGAAGCTGGGCGAGATCTACAGCGATCACCTCCCGGATCCCGTGCGCGCCGAGATGGCGTACACGCGAGCGATCCAACTGGCTCCCGACGATGTCGACTCGGTCCAGCGCTTGGAGTCCCTGTATCGTCGCTACGGAGTGGCCGACAAGGCCGTGGCCGCCCAGCGCCGGTTGATCAAATTGGATGGGGACGAGGTCTCACGCCGCGGTCGCTACCTCACACTCGCTACCACGCTCGAAGAGATCGGCAGAATACGGGAAGCGGAAGAGGCCCTGCGGCAGGCCCAGCGCCACTGGCCAACCGACTACCGCATCGTGTGTGCTTTGGCGGAGCACTTCGAACGGCACGAATCGCAGGAAGCGCTGGCTGTTCACTTGGATCGCTCCGTTCACCTGTACACGGAGGCACTCGCGACCAGACCAACGGAAGTCGTGCTGTGGGACGGGCTTACCCGCATTCTCGCGCGCCGCCAGCGTTCCGAGGCAGCGCGCTGCGTGGCGGCGGCCGCGGCCGCGATCAGCGTCAGCAACGCGGCGTTGGCCAAGCTGGTCGACAGGCGGGGCTCGGCCGGCGCAGCGGAGCGACCAAACGTCGTCGCGGGCCTGGACGAGCTACTGGCTCCACGGGAGCTTCCCGCCGCGGTGCGCTCCGTTTTCGATCTCGCCGGGCCGCTGCTGGAGCGCCTTGTGCCGACGAATCCAGAGCACCTCGGTGCCTACGCGGTCACTGCGGACGAGCATCCACTGGGGCCCATGGTGAAACAGGTCGCGCAGTGGTACGGGTTGCGCGATTTTGCAGTCTATTCTTCGCGAGCCCCCGGGCTCACATGCCAGCCGTTCGGGGCCGCACATGCAGCCATCGTGGTCGGGCAAGGCCTGCTGCATGGAGGCGCCGGCGCCGCTGAACAACGTTTCCTGATCGCGCGTGCCCTCAAGCTTGCCGCGAGCGGCATGGCCTATCTGGTACACACAGACTCGCTGCGGCTGGAGAAGGCGCTTCGGGATCTGCTCGAGCACTTCGTTCCGAGATTCCGATCCGGTGCCGGCTGCGCAGCCTTGAACAAGGCGCTCGAGACCAGCATGTCAGCCGAGACCTGCGAAGCGCTCGCCGCCGATCTCGGTCGACTGCTCGACGCCGGGTTCGACCCGGAGCGCCTGAGCGCCGCGGCTTGGCGCTTGGCGGATCGCTCCGCGCTTGCCATGACAGGCGACTGCCGGGCTGGCTTGGCGGCGCTGTTGAGGCTCCATTCCCGCTCACTTTCCCCGAGGGCAAGCGAATGCGTGAGGGCTGTCAGGGCCGTGCCCGAGGCGGCGGATCTGCTCGCTTTTGCCGTGTCACCGCCCTATCTGCAGGTGCGAGAGCAGGCGCAGCGTCGTTCCGAAGCGGATTGATGGTTTGGCCCGGTCGAAAGCACTCGTAGGCCTGCTGGGAGGCAGCTTCGATCCGCCCCACCTGGGCCATACGCTGCTGGCGGCCTACGCTCTCGGTGCGCACCCCCTAGAGCAGCTGCTCGTCATCCCCGCCCACAAGCATGCGGATGCCAAGCCCCTCGTCCCCTTCGAGCATCGCCTGCGCATGTGCGAGCTCGCCATGCAGGACCTTCGCCGCGTGCACGTGAGCAGCATCGAACAAGAGCTCGGGGGCGTCAGTCGCACCTTGCTGACCGTGACCGAGCTTCAGCTCCGCTACCCCGAAGCGTCGTTCGCCCTCGTGGTCGGCTCCGACTTGGAGAGCGAGCTTCCGACTTGGTATCGCTACAGCGAGCTCGAGGCGCTGGTCACAACCATCTCGGTGGGTCGTGCGGCGGCTGGCATGGATCGCGGGTTGCAGGGATCGAGAGCATCGAGGGGATCGAGCTCGTGCTCGACCGTCACCCTGCCGGCCATAAGCTCGAGCGACATCCGCGCCCGCCTTGGCAAGCGCCAACCCACGAGCGGCCTGCTGTCGCACTCGGTCGCGGCCTACATCGAGCAACACGGTCTCTATCGCAGGCCCCAGGGCTGACTACGAGGCAGTTCAGCGCCGACTCGACATGCCCCGGCATGTCCTGCCGGCCGATCGCACGGACCTGCTTACCTTACCAGCCCCAGAAGCGGCGCGGTTTGAGATCCTAAGCCGCCGTCTCTGTCGGAGGCAGAGGCACTGGCAGGGGCCCCGATAGCCGCATCGCGGGGACCACGGGCACCTCGTCTCGTGGCAGGGCGGGCACGCGCTCGGGTACGGCCACGGGCCGTGTGGCCACTGGCGGCCCTTGACCGACCAGGATCGGCTGTCGCGCCACGCGACGTAGCGGCAAGTGTGGCGGGTTTGCGAGTGTGAGTCACCGCTTACGCGGGACTGCGCGGTCCGTGCCCGTCCCTTGCCACGTCGCTAGCATGATACCAGGCTGGCATGATACTGTAGTACGTGGCTTTCACTATCCAGCGTGTGCAACCCTCGGCGTTCCTCGCGCTGTCGGGTCTGCCCCTACGCGAGCGTGGGGGCGCATCATGGCCACCTCGAGCCGGAGCAAGCCTACCGGTTGCCGCGGAGTCTTGTTCCCCGAGTCGCCTGTCGGAAAGGCGCTTGCGAGGCCGGTGACCGATGCGGGCTAAAGGAACCGTGTGGCTTGGCCGTGGATAGTAAGTTCTGATGTTGGCGCAGCGAGCGCGTGGAAGAGCAGCGGTTGCGTTGTCAGCCGTCTTATACTTGACGTTGGTGAGGGCAGTGCAGGCCCAGCTTCCGGCGCGGCCAGGCTGCGTGTCCTCGAAGCTCCACGCACAAGTTCAGTGCGGTCGGCCAGGGATCGAACCCCCCGGGCTCGGTCCATCGTTCTCACGGGACGCCGATGGGGACGGTCTCGCCGATGCGGTGGAGGCATGTTTGCTGCGAGCGAGCACTCCCGTGCTCAAATTCGATCCGGCTGAAGGCTGCCCCGACCATTCGGGGATCGCGGCCCGTATTGCCTTTAGCCCCGACGCCGGTGTGGCCACCGCGCTCGGTGTCTTTCTTTTTCACACCGACTGTGGGGATCTGCTCGGATACTCCGCGCACCACGGCGATTCGGAGAACTTTGCGCTGAGGTGGCGCTACTGCGGAGGTGGTCGCTGGTCAGCGGACAAGCTCTGGATGGCTGCCCACTCGGGTCAGCCTACCGACAGCAGCAGCGTCGTGGATGTAAGGAGGCTGCCGATTACGCTGCACGTTGCGGAGAACAAGCACGGACTGTACCCCAGCGTGTGGAAGTGCGACCTCGGCGGCTTCTGCGTAGGTGGCTTCAAGACACCCTGGGCTTGCAGCGATCACTGCGGACACGTTCTGCTGCCGCGTTGGAGTTACCCCGAGATGTACAACGTTGGAGAGCGCGGGCGTCGACTCGTCGACGATCTCTCGGGTGCTCCATGGAGGCTGCCGTTCGAGCGCGTGTTTACCGAGATGGATTTCTGCGGAGGCAGGCTGATACCTGCGCAGCGGGGAGACGCCAGCAAAGGCGAAGCGGCCGAGAGCGTTGACCGCTGCAGTGTCAAGTGCGCGGACTCGCTGTACTCGAAGCTCGCGTTTGGCCCGCCAGGCGACCACTGCGAGGTCGTGTCGAGCACGCGGAACCCACAGAGGCCATTTGCAGACCGGGCTGTTACGCGAACCAAGCTCGCAGACAGGCGCGTGCCCACTGGCCGCGAGCGCGCGCTTGCGCGCGCTCGCGGTAGTGGAGGCGGGGGGAGTCGAACCCCCGTCCGCAAGTGATCCACGATGGCTTCTACGCGCGTAGTCCGTGTATTACGATCGTGGCGAGTTGCGCCCACGGACAGGCTCGCATCGCCACTAGCGACCCTTTGATTCGCCGACCTACCGGGTCACGCGAAGGTAGGCTAGCCAGTTCGATTACGCCTCCGCGCCAGCACTGGCGGGCTGATCGCTTCGACGGCTCCCTTGGCTTTATTTAGGCCGCGAGAGCAAGGCCGTTATCGTTGGCAGTTGTGTTTCCCCGAGTTTTTTGCGTCGTCTCAGGGCCGACGTGCACGCCACCAGCGCTTCTTCACCTCCGTCGAAACCGTAACGCCCCCATTGCGGACCGCTTTTTCGAGCGATCCCAAGTACACACTATAGTTGCAGCATCCGGCCGCCGCAACCCGACCGACCTGACCGCTCCGGACAAACTTTCCTTGGCATGGTCGCGGGGTTTCCACTAAGAATGGCCGAGGTGACCCAGCGGTTCGATGGACTGAAGAAGCGTGACCTCGCTCGCGCCATGTTGCTACGCGGGAGCGTGCTGGTTCATCTGGACCCTCGCCTCGACGGGGTAATCATACCTCCCTGGCTAGCGTGCCAGGCGCAATTGGTGCTGCACATCGGTCTGGACCTTCCGGTGCCTATTCAGGATCTGCGGGTGGATGACGACGGCATTTACGGAACGCTTTCGTTCAATCGCGCGCCGTTTCGGTGCGTAGCGCCCTGGAAGGCGGTGTTTGCGCTCGCCGGTGAGGATGGTCGCGGTATGGTGTGGACTGATGACGTGCCGCCGGAGATCGCAGCCGAGATCCAAAGACAGACGCGAGGGCTCACACCCGAGCTGGAAAGCCGTTTCGGCAAGAGGCCAAGGCATGCGGGTAGTTCCGACGCACCGCGGTCGGACGGCTTGGCGGGCAC
>JAKSBK010000283.1 GCA_022361155.1 Pseudomonadota bacterium | reverse complement strand
TTGCGCCTTCAACCGGGCCGCTTCCCCGTTCTGCGTGGCAGCTCTATAGCGATCTTCAGGACAGCGGCTTTCAGGTCGCGCTGCTGGGCGGCTCCGACAATCGCTGCTGGCAAAAGCAGATCGGGATGGTGCGCACGCGCTTTCGCGTCGACGGGGCGCTGAGCTTCGACAAGTACCTGGACGCGATCAAGCGGGGTCGCACCGTGGTCGTTGCGGGCGCCCGAGATGCAGCAGGCAAGGACGACTGGGCCGACCTCGAGATCGAATGGCACTCGGGATTCTCGCCGAGCGGTTCGGCCGCTATTGGAGACACGTACCATGTGGGTGACGACGAGGACCACCACACGTTCCGGCTTAGAGCGCATCTTTTGAGGCCCGGGCCGGTTCAGATCTTGTGGAACGGAAAGGTCTGGTTCGAGACGCAGGCTGCTGCCGGGCCCCTGAATATCACGTGGCCGAGCACGACGCTCGAGAACATGCCGAGCGGGTGGGTGACCGTGCGCACCCCCCGCGCTCAAACGAGCCCGATCTACGTGATCGTGCACAGCAGGGCGATTTGGGATCCTTTCAGCGGGAGCCTTCCACAATTCCGCCCCGACCCGCAGGCGCCGTGCCGCATGGCGCGGCACGTATTCCAGCTGTTGGGCGGCACGCCGCCTAATCCACCACACGGCAGCCTCTGGTGGCAGATCAGAGAGCGGTACAACGCTGCACTGACCGAGTACCAAAGGCGTGCCGGGGGGCCGGCCTTGTGCAATCCGGCAGTGCAGACCAATCCGCCGCCTCCCACGCCGCCGCCCAACGACGAGAGTGCCGAGTACCCGAACACCTTTCCGGGCTTGCCGCTGCCGCCGGACACCTTCACCAAAAGGATCACCGGCCGCATCGGCCACCCGGGCGACCAGGACCACTTTTTCGTTGCCACCAGCTGCCCGCCCAACACGACCCACATGCGCGCCCGCGTCACGCTTCGAACCCTGGTCAAGGCGAATCAGCCGCCATCGGCGATCAGTTTCTGCTGGTCGGATGGTCCCACGCGCTGCCGGGTTGGCGCGATCACCAGTTTTCGTGACGAGGATACGCCCCCGGGTGGCGGGATCACCATAAACGTCCCGCTCGATGTTGCGTGTGCCTCCGCCGGCCAGCCGTTCCGGCTCGACATGATGGTGACCGGCGGCTCGAGCGACATCTACTCGCTCTTCTACTCGGTGGAAGGGACCAAC
>JAKSBK010000282.1 GCA_022361155.1 Pseudomonadota bacterium | reverse complement strand
GCCGAACGGGCCGGAGCTGGGGTTCGGGAGGGTGGATTCGAACCACCATTCTTGGATCCAAAGTCCAATGTCCTGCCTTTAGACGACTCCCGAGTCGGCGCTCTGCTACACCGGACCACTCCGTCAATCCCTGGCTGACGGAGGCAGAGTAGCGGGCGACGCCGGTAGCGCAACAGGCTCATGGCTCGCGTGGGACCGCCCGGGTCGTCGATTCCCACCACACGAAATGCTCGATGTTGCCCCGCGGACCCGCCAGCGACGAATCCAGGGCGCCTCGCAGCTCGAGGCCCAAGCGCCGGGCCCGCGCCTTGACCGCGCCGATGGCCTGCGCACGCGCCCGCGCGTCGCGTACCACGCCACCCTTGTGCAGTGCCTCACGGCCCACCTCGAACTGGGGTTTCACCAGTGCGATGATGTCACCGCCACCGCGCAATAGCGCTAGCGCCGCAGGCAGCAAGCGGTCAAGGCCTATGAACGCCGCATCGATCACGACCAGATCGACGGACTCGGGCAACGAGCCCGGGCCGAGGTGACGCGCGTTCGTGCGCTCCATCACCACGACGCGGTCGTCGGATCGGAGGCGTTCGTGGAGCTGGCCGTAGCCGACGTCGACCGCGTACACCCGCGCCGCGCCACGCTGCAACAAACAGTCGGTGAAACCACCGGTGGATGCGCCGAAATCGGCGGCGACCTTCCCCGCGGGATGGTAACCGAAGCCGTCGAGGGCCCCGGCGAGCTTCAAGCCTCCGCGGGACACGAAGGGATGATCGGCTCCTCGGACCGCAAGCTCGACGCTCTCGGGCAGCTGCATGCCGGCCTTGTCGATGCGCTGCTCGCCAGCAAACACGCGGCCTGCGAGAATCAGCGCCTGAGCGCGGGCCCGACTCCCTGCGAGTCCCTGCTCGACCAGGCGCAGGTCGGCGCGTCGGCTCTTCAGATCAGCACCGCGACGAGCAGATCAGCATTGCGACGACTCGCTGCGGCGCTCAAAAGGGTACGTCGTCGTCACCGAAGGGCTCGGACTCCGAGCCCCGGTCGGTTTCAGGGGGGGAGCTCGGCCGCTCCGCGAACCCCTCGGAGCTGCCCCGACTGCCTGCGAAAACAACGTTCTGCGCGACGATCTCGGTGCTGCTGCGCTTGTTGCCGTCCTTGTCTTCCCATCCACGCGTCTGGATGCGGCCCTCGACACAAACGGTCCGGCCCTTGGATAGGATCTTGTTGAGCGCTTCGGCTCGTTTGCCCCACACGACCACGGTGTGCCATTCGGTGCGCTGCTGGCGCTCGTTGCTGCGGTTCAGGAAGCTCTCGCTGGTGGCGAGCCGCAGCCGCAGCAGAGCCTGGCCGCTCTGGGTGTAACGGAGCTCCGGGTCTGCTCCCAGATTGCCCACCAGGATCGCTTTGTTCAGGCCTTCGGTCATAGCACTCGCCCTCGTTTTTGAGTCGCCCGACCATACGCCCAGGCGGCGCCCGGATCAATGCAGCGGCGAACAAGAGCCTACAAGGGAGCTCCCAACACCGCGAGCGGGCGCCAGAGCCGGCGACAACCCATCATGATTCCCTGGCAAGCGGTAGGGACCGACGAAGGACATGCAGCGCATATTCGAGGAGGTCCCAACGCCGCCAGCGGGCGCCAGGGCTGGGGCCAAACGATCAGGATTCCTGTGGCGAGGTACTAGCTTGGCTTCGGCGT
>JAKSBK010000281.1 GCA_022361155.1 Pseudomonadota bacterium | reverse complement strand
GAACTTGCGGTAGTAGCCTCGGGGCCGGCCGCACACCTTGCAGCGATTGCGCTGGCGAACCGAGAACTTCGGGCGTTTCTTCATCTTGGCAAAAGCCTGGGCACGTGCCATCCGTTTCTCCTGGCTACTTTCTAAAGGGCATTCCAAGCTTCGCGAGCAGCGCGCGGCCGTGCTCGTCAGTCCGTGCTGTGGTCACGAACGTAACGCTGAGTCCCTTGATCTTCTCGATCTTGTCGTAGTCGATCTCGGGGAAGATGATCTGCTCGCGCACGCCCAAGGTGTAGTTGCCCCGGCCATCGAACGCCTTTGGGCTCACACCGCGGAAATCGCGAACACGCGGCAGGGCTATGAAGACCAGACGCTCAAGGAACTCCCACATGCGGTGCCCGCGCAACGTCACCATGACCCCGATGGGTGCGCCTTCGCGCAGCTTGAAGCCGGCGATCGACTTCTTGGCCCGCGTAACCACCGGCTTCTGCCCGCTGATGGTGGCAAGCTCCTGGACTCCGCTCTCGATGGTCTTGGGGGTCTGCACCGCCTCTCCCAAGCCCATGTTGCACACCACACGCCGAAGTCGTGGCACCTGCCACAGGTTGCTGAAGCCGAACTCCTTGCCAAGGGCCGGCACCACACGATCGATGTAACGCTTCTGAAGGTTCGGGACGTACTCAGCCATCGCTCACCACGCACGCTAACTGTCCAGCACCGTCCCGGACTTGACTGCTATTCGGACCTTGCGGCCGTCGTTATTCTCACCGACACGCGTCCGCGTGGGCTTGTCGGTCTTGCCGTCGACAAGCATGAGGTTAGAACGGTGTATCGGAGCCTCACGCTCGATGATCCCCCCTTGCTGCTCACGCGGTGTCGGACGCTGATGCCGTTTGACACGATTGACGCCCTCGACCAGTACGCGGTCGTTGGCGAGTACTTTGAGAACCTGTCCGCGGGCGCCCTTATCACGACCCGCAATGACCTGCACGGTGTCGCCCTTCTTGACACGCAGCGCCATCACACGACCTCCGGGGCGAGCGAAACGATCTTCATGAAGCGTCTCGCTCTGAGCTCGCGTGCCACCGGACCGAATATTCGAGTGCCGACGGGTTCCAGCTGGTTGTTGATGATCACGGCGCTGTTTGTATCAAACTTAATATAGGATCCGTCCGAGCGTAGATACTCGCGCGCCGTACGAACTACCACCGCCTTGGTCACATCGCCCTTCTTGACCTTCGCTGCCGGCAAGGCCTCCTTGACCGAAACGACGATCAGGTCGCCAAGCCCTGCGTAGCGCCTGCGCGAACCGCCAAGCACCTTCAGGCAACGCACCCGTTTCGCACCGCTGTTGTCGGCGACATCGAGCTCGGATTCGACCTGAATCACCGCTAGACCTCCTCCGGGCGTTCGATCAAACGACAAGCGACCCAGCGCTTGGTTTTCGATAGCGGACGACTCTCACGAATCTCCACCAGGTCGCGGGTCCGGTACTCGTTGGCCTCGTCATGGGCGTGATAGCACTTGCGACGCTTCACGTACTTGCCGTAGACCGGATCGCGGTAACGGCGAACGACTTCCACGACCAATGTCTTTTGGGCGCGCCCTGGTTTTGACGTATCGTTGACGACCCTGCCCTGAAGGCGCCTGCGGTTTCCCCGCGCTTTGATCTGTGGGTTAGCCATCGTGCGATTCCTCGGTAGCTTCGGCCGCCTGCTGCCTGAGGCGTTCGCTCAGAACCGTCTTGACGCGTGCCACGTCGCGGCGGATCCGTCCGATCTTGCTGGTTTCGTCGAGCTGGTTCGAGAAGTTGTCGAGACGCGCGCGCCACAAGTCGCGCTTGAGCTGACCCTCAAGCTCCACAAGCTCCTCGGTGGAGCGCTCTCTGATTTCGGCGGGCTTCATAGCTGATCGCTCCGGCGGCAAAACCGAGTCTCGACCCCAAGCTTGTGTCCAGCGATCCGAAACGCCTCGCGCGCGAGCTCCTCGGGCACGCCCTCGATTTCGTACAGCATGCGTCCAGGCTTCACGACGGCCACCCAAAACTCGGGGTTGCCCTTGCCCTTGCCCATGCGCGTCTCGAGCGGCTTCTTGCTCAGGGGCTTATCGGGAAAAACTCGAATGTATAGCTTGCCAGCGCGTTTGACTTTACGCTGCACCGCCATGCGAGCAGCCTCGATCTGTCGCGCCGTGAGGTGACCCCGGCCGAGGCACTGCAAACCGTAATCGCCAAAGGACACGTCGCTGCCACGATAGGCCAGGCCCCTGGTCTTGCCCTTTTGCTGCTTGCGGTATTTGGTGCGTTTCGGCGACAGCATGGCGGTCTCCCTGGCTCAACGTGCAGGCTGAGCCTGCTGGAATCTGCGTGCTCTGTGCCGGAGCACTTCGCCCTTGAACAACCAGACCTTGATCCCGACGGTGCCCTGGGGAGTGTGCGCGGTGGCCACGCCAAACTCGATGTCCGCGCGCAGTGTGTGAAGGGGCACACGACCTTCGCGGTAGCTTTCCTTGCGTGCGATCTCGGCACCTCCCAGGCGTCCTCCAGCGTGCACACGGATGCCCTTGGCTCCGAATTTCATGGCCGTCGATACGGCCTTCTTCATCGCGCGCCGGAAGGCCACTCGCCGTTCGAGCTGAGTCGTGATGTTCTCGGCAACCAGCTGTGCGTTGGTTTCCGCTTTTCGCACCTCCTGGATGTCGATAAAGAGCTCGTTTTGCGTGTGCGCCTGCAGCTCCCCCTTGAGCTGCTCGACCCCGGCACCGCGTTTCCCGATGATGATCCCCGGACGTGAGGTCGAGATGACCACCTTGACCTTACTGGCAGCGCGCTCCGTCTCGATCGAAGCAATGCCTGCATGCGAGAACTTCCGCTTGATGGCCTTTCGAAGACGCAAGTCCTCGTGCAGCCAGCGGGCGTACTGCTTGTCCTCGTACCACTTCGAGGTCCAGCTCTTGATAACCCCCAGCCTGAAACCATGCGGGTGTGTCTTCTGTCCCACGTCTAGCTCTCCTCGGCGCCTTCAACGTCGCCGATGACGATCGTGATGTGACTGGCGCCCTTCTCGACTCGCGTGGCACGTCCTTGAGCCCTGGGACGCCACCGGCGCAAGAAACGAGTCGATGCCTTGTCCGCGTAGGCGTAGGTCACGACCAACTGATCCAGATCCACGCTTTCGTCCTCCCGGCGCGCGTTCGCGATAGCGCTGTCGATGAGCTTCGCTACCAGGGGTGCCGCGTCCTTGCTGGTGAAACGCAGGACGTTCACGGCGTCCGCTGCGTTCCTGCCGCTGACCAAGCGCGTCACGATTCGCGCCTTGCGAACGGAGATTTTT
>JAKSBK010000280.1 GCA_022361155.1 Pseudomonadota bacterium | reverse complement strand
CGGAAGGTATCCTGCCGCCCGGCGTCTTCAACGTCGTCACCGGGGACGGCGGCACGGGCTCAGCCATGGTCCGCCATGCGGATGTCTCACGCATCGGCTCCGTCGGATCGGTGGAGACCGGGCGGGTCATCGCGCGCGAGGCGGCTGACGGTCTCAAACATGTAACACTCGAACTGGGCGGCAAGAACCCGATCATCATCTTCCCGGACGCCGATCCGGAGAAGGCCGCCGTCGCCGCCATCAAGGGCATGAACATGAACCGCCAGGGCCAGTCGTGTTCGTCCACGTCGCGGGTGTTCGTTCACGCCGATCTTCGCGACGCGGTCACCGCGGAACTGGTCAAGCAGGCCGAGGCGCTGCCGATAGGCCTGCCCTGGGACGAGGGCAAGGAAGTCGGGCCGGTTGTTTCGGAGAAGCAGTTCGAGCGTGTCTCGGGGTTCATCGCCTCGGCCCGTGACGAGGGCGCGGAACTGATGACCGGTGGCGGCAAACCGGACAGCCCGGAACTTGCCAACGGTTTCTTCATTGCCCCCACCGTGTTCAACGGCGTCACACCGGATATGCGCATCGGCCGTCAGGAAATATTCGGTCCGGTCATGTCGGTGATGCCGTGGTCGGACTACGAGGACATGCTGGCGGAGGCCAACGGCGTCATGTACGGCCTCACCGCGGCGATCGTCACCAACGATTTCAAGATGGCCATGGAGACGGCGGAACGCATCGAGGCCGGCTACGTCTGGATCAACGCCCAGGGACGCTATCTCGGCGCTCCCTACGGGGGCTGGAAGCAAAGCGGTCTCGGCCAAGAGGAGTGTCTGGACGAACTGCTGAGCTACACCCGGGTGAAGAACATCAACATGAAATGGTGATTGGCGCCGTATCTCGGAAACCCCTTCCCCGCCGCGCTCGACCGAGAACGTCTTGAGCCTGTCTGTCTGTATGGAGGCACCGCATGCTCCGCGATCCGACGTGTTCTTGCCGGCGTCGATGACCCTTCTCAACCGCGCTGCAGATCGGTGCCGAGGACCCACCGTCTGACGAAGGCGCTGGCGCGGTCCGCGATGGTCACCAGGAGCCACACGGAAATGACGATGGTCATGGCTTCCGGTGCGCCGGGCCCGTCAAT
>JAKSBK010000279.1 GCA_022361155.1 Pseudomonadota bacterium | reverse complement strand
TTGGACAGGCGTTGAGCAGGCTGGCAATTTCGGCCTGCAGCGCTTTGAGTTGGCGGGCGAGCTGGGCAAGGCGCGCTTTCGTGTGGCGCCTGGTTATGGCCAGGGTCTGGGTCTTTGCCCGGCTTTTCAGCCGGGTGCGGTCCTTGACGAGTGCGGTGCGGGTCGCGACAGGCCGGCCCGCTTCAAGACCCGGCTGACCGTGGCCGGCGACACGCCGACCTCTTGGGCGATGTGCCTGCCGGTCCAACGCCGCCTGCGCAGCGCGATGATGCGAGCAACGGTTCTCGCGCCGGTCGGCGCGCGCAGGCGGTGCGGACGCGAGGAGCGGTCGACCATGCCGGCGCGCCCGTGCGCCTTGTAGCGTCCCACCCAGCGCGCCACGATCTTGGCCGACACGCCATAGGCACGCCCCGCCTGTGCGCTCGAAAGACGGCCCTCGATGACACAAAGCGCCATCTCCTCTCGACGGATCGGCGTCAGGCGGGCATTGTTGTGAATGTTCATTCGGACCCCTCCTTGAAGATTGAAGTGTGGTAACTCCAGTCTCCTCGGTTCGGTCCGAATGGACAACCTGTAGAAAGCTCACACCTAGAGCCTGTCTGGCTTAGATTGCACCGCCTGAGCTTGTCCTTTTACGCCCTGGACATCGTCGCGCCGCTGCTCGACTTTCTGCGCGGCAGGAACGGGGTCAGGCTGATCGGCCAGGCGCAGGCGCAGGGTCGCCACCCGGCCGTTTCGTTCACCTGTGCGAAGGACCCGATGGATGTCGCCACCGAGCTCGGCCGGCGCGGCATCATCGCCGGCGCCGGCCATTTCTACGCCTACCGGCTGATCGAAGCGCTGGGAATCGATCCGCAAGCCGGCGTCGTGCGGCTGTCGGCGGTGCACTACAATTCGGCCGAGGATATCGCGGCGACCTGCGAGGCGCTGGAGGCGGTTCTCTAGCGGGAGCGGTGTTTCGGTTTTTGTGGGAGTGTGCATTGAGCCAGGCAGGGGGCCATCGCCTGGTCCTTCGACAGGCTCAGGATGAGGCGATGGGTCTGGCTTCAGGGGTGGGCAATGGATTGGGTGGCACGGCGTTTCCATCAAAACGCGAAGAAGTTCATTCACGCCGGCTCCTTCGCCAGCGCTCCCAGTTCCACCGCCAGATCACCGTAGCCGGTCTTGCGCCGTTCGTATTTCAAGCCGAGGAATTCGGCCGCCTCGCGCGCCAGCCGG
>JAKSBK010000278.1 GCA_022361155.1 Pseudomonadota bacterium | reverse complement strand
CCGACCGTGCCCGCGGGAACCCAGACCCAGATGCTGAGACGGCTTGTCTCGCCGGAAATGCACGATACATCGAGCGGAACGTTGGCGAATTCGTCGGTCCCGCCGCCTTGCGGCGTCCGCGACAGCCGATTGGCGATCAGACCGCCGGCACTGCAGTGTATGCCGTTGTCCGACCAGCAGTACTCCACGAAGTGCCGTGCCAGGTTCACCTTGGCCTCGGTGCGCAGCGCCACGCGGGCGCGCAGGTAGTCGTGGTCATTGGGGCACGTGGCTGTGATATTGAAATGGTCCTGGTCGCCCTGGGGCCAGACGCGGCCGGTCTTGCGCTGGGTGGTGGCCATTGCCGACAGGTCCTTGCCCCAGAAGGCGTTGGGATAGTCCTGCCCCGGCTCGCCGAGCTCGTCGTTGTCTGGCGGGGTCGGCGCGGGCGGGTTGGTGTCCGCGTTCGGGTCGCAGTTCGCGGCGCCGCCGGCGCGAGGCCAGTAGAACGACTGGCGCGTTCGCTCCGGTCGATGGTGGGGTTTCGCAACATCGCGGTCCATGACTACCGCAAGCTCGATCTCGACATCGTGCAGGCCATCATCGATAAAAAGCTCGACGATCTGCTCGAGTTCACGCGACTGACGCTCGAGCGCGAGGCCCAGGCTTGATTTTGGCGGTTTTTGGTGAAGCGAAAGATTCAAGGAGAGCAGCGGTTCATGAGCACCATCGTCACGTTTGGAGAGGTCATGCTGCGGCTGTCGCCGCCGGGTTACACGCGCTTCACGCAGGCCGCGTCTTTGGAGCTCACGTTCGGGGGGGCGGAGGCCAACGTTGCCGTGGCGCTGGCGCAGCTGGGTCTGGAAACGCGCTTCGTGACCGTTCTGCCAGACAACGACCTGGCCCAAGCCTGCATCAATCAGCTGCGCGGGCTGGGCGTCGACACCCGTTTCATCCAGCGTGGCGGCGAGCGCATGGGCATCTACTTCGCGGAGAAGGGCGCCTCCCAGCGTCCCTCGAGCGTGATCTACGATCGGGCCGCCAGTGCGATCGCACGCATGGACCCGAGCTCCTTCGACTGGAAGGCCATGCTGGCGGGGGCGTCGTGGTTTCACTGCACCGGGATTACCCCCGCACTTTCGGAGCCTGCCGCAGCAGGCACCCGGCTTGGTTTGAGCGCCGCCAAAGAAGCCGGCTTGATTACGAGCTGCGATCTCAACTACCGCAAAAAACTCTGGTCTCGAAACGAGGCTCGCAGGGTGATGGGCGAGCTCATGCCTCTTGTCGATTACTGTATCGCCAACGAGGAAGATGCCGACGACGTGTTTGGAATCAAGGCCGGCAGCACCGACGTGACCTCCGCCACCTTGGACAGGGGCCGCTACCAAGACGTGGCCAGACAACTGTCGGAGCGCTTCGACCTCGCTGGCGTGGCCATTACGCTGAGAGAGAGCCTGTCCGCTTCCCGCAACGGCTGGTCCGGCATGCTGTACACGAGCGGCAAGGCGGTCTTCTCCCGGCGCTATGAGATCGACATCGTGGATCGGGTGGGGGGCGGCGACGCCTTCGGCGCCGGGCTGATCTACGCCCTCGTCAACGGCAAGGATCCCGCCAGCGCCATCGAGCTGGCGTCGGCAGCCAGCTGCCTCAAGCACACCATCGAAGGCGACTATTGCCTGGTCAAGCTCTCCGAAGTCGAACGCCTCGCCGGCGGCGATGCCTCAGGACGCGTTCAGCGGTAGCGGCGCGCGAAGCCGCTTGAGCACCGCAAGGAACCTAGCGATGATGCCCGGCTCGTCAGCCGGCGACGACCTCCCAGGAGGTCTTGCGGTAGCGTTGCGCCAGGGGCAAGGCCGCTGCCGAGAAGGCAAGGGCCGCCAGGTAAACGGCGCCAGGGAGCATCGCAAGGAAGGCGACCAGGAGGTACTGGACCGCCAGGTGCATCCCCTCGAAGCGAACCCGTGCCAGCCTGCGAGCCCAGGGCCGGAGCTTCATGGGCGTAGAAAAGGTCCTGTTCGTCTCGCCACAAAAGCGCGCCACCACCCCCGAGCTCCAAGGCACGCGCAATCCGAGCTTCGCCGTTGGCCGCCATCAGCCCGAAGCCTACCGAGCCGCCGTCGACGCCCTGCTTGTGGATCGGACTGCTCTTGTTGCCAAGGCAAGACATCTCGATGGAGAAGGCCGCAACGATTGCTGGGCTCAACCGTCGGGACTTCATCCTGGAGTTGGCAGCTCGCAAGGTCGATGTCTTCAAGCTGGAGTGACGAGCGCGTCGATGTGATGCCTGAGGTTCCCGGGATGGGGAATGACGTCTCCTTGGGGGTTGCGTAGAGGCCAGGGGTTTGATCTCCTGTCGTGCGCAACGAACCCCGCCTTGGCAGCTCCGCCACATCACGAGCCCGTCCTGCGCGACGAGTCCGGCCCCGCGACCCCGATCATCCAGCTGCTGGCCGCCCCCACCGCCCCCGCCGTGGCGTCCTCAAGCCTCAAGGCGGGTCAGGCCGCTCGCTCGCCGCAGTCGCGGGAAGACTACGGGCGGCTCCACAGCGCATTAATGCCGGCTACCACCCCATCGCGACGCGCTCACAGGGGCGGAGCCACGGGCATCGCTGGGGTGTCGCTCAAGCACCACAGGCGCACGCCCATGTATGTTCCCGCCGCGAGATACCTACCGTCGGGGGTAAACGTGGCGCCATACGTACCATTGAACGGCGACCACAGCTGACGCACAAGTGCGCCGTCTCGCACGCGGAAGAGCGCGATCTCGCCTCGCTGCGGCCTGAACCCAGGATGGCTAGCCGGTACCGCCACGAGCCGTCCATCGTGCGAGAAGCTTGGGTGGCCACCTACACGCCTTGCCGCGACCGCACCAACGGGAGGCGGAGTCGCAAGCTCACGAAGCAGTCGCAGATCCGGAGCCGACCAGAGTCGCACAAGGCCCTTGAAGTCGGCGGTCACGATGCGAGTGCCATCGGGGGAGACATCGAGCTCGACCAGAGCATGTTCGTGGCCCGTCTCTACTTCGGCCAGCAACTCCAAAGTCGCCACATTCCAAACTTTGATCCGCACGCCGTGAACCCCAGTGCCATCTTGGCGCTCAGGACCGATGCTAATCACCTGCCCACCGTCACTTGACCACTGCATATCGCCGATGCCTCCCTCGTGCCCCGGCAGAGCGCCAACGAAGCTGCCGTCCAGGGCGTTCCAGAAGCGAATCCTCCCTGGAGCATCGCTCGGACCTGGCCCAGCGAGCGTTGTGAGATCGGGCGACAAGTGCATCGGACCGTTGCGATCCGGCTGCTTGCCCTGGCTGGCGTAGCGGAAGATCCTGGCCGGTCTCTCCTGTCCTAGGTCCCACAGGTTCGCTTCGTCGTTGGTATTGACCAGCAACAGGTCGTTGCTGCCAAAGCTGACCATGCCCTGGTTCTGGCCTGGACGGCGCTCGAATACACGGACCAGCGCTCCGCGCGCCATGTCCCAAACTTGTGCGTTGTCCCCGGCCCGAGCGAAAGCCACGTAGCGGCCGCTTGGCGCAACGGCCACCCTCCAAATCCTGCCGGAGGGTGAGAGGAAGGGATGCACCAGCGCCTTCCCGTCCGAGACCCGCCACACCCAACGCCAGTAGTCCGCTGCAGCCAAATGCCGTCCATCGGGCGAAAACGCGAGCGTTCTCACGCTTCCAACGGTGCGGAGCTCGTGTACCATGGTCCGATCGACGACGCGCCATACAAAGACACGGTCCTGCTGGTCTGAAGCGGCAAGCCACTGCCCGTCACTCGACAAGGCGACTTGGCTCAGGCTCGCGCCGGGGATACGAAGCTCGCGACTTGGTCCGGGGTCCGAGAGCTGTTTGAGCAGGACGCTGCCGGCACTCGCAAGCGCTATCCGGTCGTTGCTCGACACAGCTACCGCGCTGGCTCTCCCCGAGTGGATTTGGGCCAGCCGCTCGCCCGTCTGCTGGGAATGCAACGTCACACCCGTTTGGCTAGCAACCGCGAAACGCTGCCCGTCAGGCAGAGGTGCGACGCGCACTTCCTTGCCTAGGGACGACAGAGTCCAACGGGCCGGTGCGTCGGTGCCGAACGGTCGCAGCGATACGCCGCCCTCTGTGTCGACCACAAACACGGCATCATCCGCGGCTGCGAACACGACCTGTGCAGGGTCGGTGCGGAGCGCGACCCTGGCAAGCTCGTTGGCCGATGCGGCGCGCCAAAAACGCAGCATGTTGTCGTCGCCCACACTCGCTGCAACGTCGCCCTTGGCTGACAGGGACGCATCGCGAACCCAGTCTGTGTGGCGAGCGAAGGTCCGCTCCACCGAGAAATCCTCGCCGCGCAGGACCGTCACGCCCATCGCGTTGGTCACAGCGAGTCGCGCGCCGCCAAAGGTGAGGCTGTGCGCCGTGGGATCGAGATCGCGGCAAGGCAGATCCTCGCTGGACACGCTCGCTAGCGTGGGCGTGAGACCAGTCGACGCATCGCCGCCTACACCGCCGGAGTCCGGGGCGCCTGTATCCGCTCGCATCCCAGCGTCGACCAACGGAATTTCCGCATCGACAGCTTGCGCTCCAGCATCGGGCTTGTGTGGGACCGCACCGCCTTCATTTTGCGTTGCGGAGGCGTCGCCGACCGTCTTGGCGTCGCCTCGCACGCGCGCGTCCTCGCTTCCAGCATCGGCTACCGCAATCGAAGCGCCTTCCGTGTCGCCGGCGCAACCGCCCAAAGCCAACGTGACGAAACCGACAGCCAGTCGTTGCAACCGCCCACCGTACATTGCTCCCGCGAGTGTACCGGAGTCGATTTTCGAACTCCAGCGCAGAGGTTCAACGTGCGAAGCTTCAGATCGGCAGCAACCCCGTGTACGTCTCTTCCCAGAACATGCGCGGTATGGAAGGCGGCTCGGTCTCGGGGCGTGTTACTGTCACCGTCGGAGCTCGGTATGCCCCGCTCGACGGCGGATCGGGCGCGCAGGCACACCGGCCGATTGCGCTCGAAGTAAGTCATCCTAACCAACTGTGGTTGCAGTGCGCTTCACGACGCTAGATCCAGCTCCTTGAGCCGTCTGGGATCTTTGGCAAGCAGCCGCAGCAAATTGCTCATCGCAGCACTAACCAACACCTGACCCGACTCATACTTCTGGAACGCCCGGGGGGCCGCCTCCAAGAATCTCACCGACCTGCCGCTGAGAGAGCTGGAGCTCTTCGCGTATGGCCGCGATCTCTTGCGGCCGAAGCAGGCCCTCCACCTCGGCCCTCAACTCCATGAACTGACGCTCGTTCGCCTTCAGGGCCTGGCTATCGAGGATTCCTTCGTCGCATGAGTCACACCACCAACCACGTGTTCGAATGCTCCGCGAGTGCCCCTTGCATTGCAGTCGGTCAGCCTTTGTCTTGAGCTTCATCGTTCCACCGCACGACGGGCATGGCTGGGTCTTTCGAGTCTTGTTACTGGACATCGCTACTTCTCTCTCCTTGAGCGAAATCACCAGGTGGCCCTCCAAATCCACGGTAAACTTCACGTAGAGGAGCATGCCACGCCGCCGGCCCGACCCAGGTTGGCGTCCGCCGGCGTGCGCCGGCACTTTCGCCACCACCGGTAGCGTAAGTGTGCGAAATGAGCTGCGGTGGTGTCCGGCACGCTTGGTGCGGTGTGCGAAGCATGACGCAACCACGCTACATCGTCCCTGGAATGACGGTGATGGTCACGCGCCGCACGCTGCGCCGCACCCACCTGTTTCGTCCAGACCCCGAGCTGACCGAGCTCTACCGGTATTGACTGGCCGTGAGCGCGCAGCGGCACGGGATACGTTTGCACTGTGCAATCTTGATGTCATCCCACCATCATCTGGTGCTTAGGGCCCACGGAAGAATAACTCATCCATCTCACCGGTTCCGACCACCGCTGGCTATGTTGCGCCTCCTCGAAATATCCCCAGTATTCCTCGTCGTTGCGCCTTGCCAACGGCGCCCGGCCCTCGGCGATACAGACGAGTTATTCTTCCGTG
>JAKSBK010000277.1 GCA_022361155.1 Pseudomonadota bacterium | reverse complement strand
CTTCGGAACCGCCCTGCGCTTCGGAACCGCCCTGCGCTTCGGAACCGCCCTGCGCTTCGGAACCGCCCTGCGCTTCGGAACCGCCCTGCGCTTCGGAACCGCCCTGCGCCTCCGAGCTGCCCAATCGTTCGTCCACCTCCCAGTGCACTTTCAGCGAAGGCCGATCGAGACGCTGCCGGAGGGACCCAAGGATGATGTCCAGGTAGTGCGACGAAATCCAGTCCGCGTAGAAACGGTTGGGGATGCGCAGGCGCAGCGTGTCCTCCTCGAGCCCAGCGCAGTCCACAGGTGCAAGCCAAGCCTCGAAATTCTCGGCAGAAAGACGCGACCGTAATTCGTCGAGTGCCGCTTCCCACAGTTCCATCATGCAGATGTTGCCCCAAGGCTCTGTTCAGATACAGCCATGGTTATCCTCACACAATCCACAGTCGCGCAGGCTGTCTTGTGTGGAACGCTCAAAGGCCACGAGTGATCGTCGCAATGGCGAACGTGAAACGCTTTGCTGCCACCATACCGAGGCAAGGAAGCTATCAAAGCACGCGGTGCTCGTCTACGACGTTCGTAATGCATTTTGTAAGTAGGTGACTTCGCGCTGTTTTCCCAGGCGCTCACGCAAGGCACGTGCGTGGTGTTGTGCCCGAGTTGCACTAATTTTGCGGAACGTTGGCGTGGCTTGCTAACGTCTTGTGCGCCATGCCCCCCAACGCAATCGAAGCGCCGGAGGCTACATTCGACACCACGTGCAGGACCCTGGCGGAGTGGTCGTCGCTTCGCTTCCGTGATCCCAAGGGTCGCGGCTTTTCGCGCGGGCGGTTCGGCCATGCGGTTCGGTTCGGCCATGCGGTTCGGTTCGATGGGGCACCGGAGGGTGGTGACCGATGAGGGTTGGCTGCTGGTCGCTGTCAGCTACGTTGTGTTTACTTTGCAGCGTCGCCTTCGCGGTTCCGCCGGCTGCTCTCGAGCAACAAAACGCTCGCGGTCTCGCCCTGGGAACAGGTGCGCGCGCATCCGCCATGTCGACCTCTGCGCTGCTCTACAATCCAGCCTCGCTTAGTCTAGGTCGTCTTTACCACCTCGAAAGTGGCGTGGCGTACCATCCGAGCGAGCACACCCTCGACGCCGCCGCGATGGTTGTAGACTCCATGACCAGCAGGCTTGCCGCTGGCTTTTCGGCTCGCGCGCTTCGAGCGACTGCCCTGGGTGGTTATGCCGGGGTCGATCTTCGCTTGGGGTTTGGATTGCCGCTATCCGACGGGATTTCCGTTGGCGGAGTGGGACGCTACCTGTCGCTCGATCAGCAGGTTTCAGGCGGCAACGGCACAAGGCCGATTCACCTCACCAAGGGCCTCACGTTCGACATGAGCCTGCGATTGCGCCCATTCAAGGGCCTCGAGCTCGCCACGTTGGGTTACAACCTGCTGGGGCTCGAGTCCGCGCTCGTCCCTCGCAGCTTGGGAGCTAGTGCGGCGTTGGCCGTGTCCAGCGCCGCAACAGTGGCGGTAGATCTTTTTTCCGTGGGTTCGGAATCAACGTACCTGATCGCGGGGGGTGGCGCCGAATACGTGAACGGTTCCGTTCCGATGCGGCTGGGCTACCGTTACGATGCCGGGCATGGCGTGCATGCTGTGAGCGGTGGCATCGGATACCTGCACCGCCGGGGCGGGTTCGATCTGGCGATCCGACGCGAGGTTGCCGGAGGCGCGCAAACCCTTGTCATGGGATCGCTGCGCTACTTTGTCCACTAGTGCCTCGCCACAGGAATCCTGGTTGGTTGGGGCCTGCAGTGGGGCTCGCTGGCAAGGCGGACCGACGAAGACTGCGGTTCATTTCGATGCGGTGCAGCGCATATTCGAGGAGGT